>JBHLMB010000422.1:0-3675 GCA_048938565.1 Promethearchaeota archaeon
GCACCTATAATTGTCTCATCAAAGTCTTTTACTGATTGCTGAGCAATAACTAATCCTTCTGCATCAATTATTAAGGTAGCTAATAAATCGGGGGCTTTCTTTAAGAGATTGGTAAGTAAATCGTTTAATAAAGATAAATTCATCATGTATTATCCTACCTCTTAATTTTCTTACAATCTCTAATTAATTTTAATTAAGTTATAATGGAATTATATATTAAATTTTGAGGTTATAGTATTCAAAAATTTATCAACAGTTTCTATAGATGGTATAAAACAAAGAATACCTTTTAATTTTAAATCTTCAATTCTCATAGTAGTCTCTATTACGATTGCAAAATCGCTTTTTTGACAATATGCAACGATAATACAATTTGTTATTGCAGCAATATTCTCTAAAGCTAGTTCTGGAACGTCTGGAATCAATGAAATTGATAATAAATTAGCTAAAGCACTTGTGTAATGTCCTGTTAATATATTTCCAACCTCTAAAATAATACTCTTGGAAAAGTCATCGAGATCATGAACAACTTTTATCTCATCAACTTTAATTTTTTCAAAGTCAGTTAAAGTATTAATCATATTTATTACAGATTCTTTACTATATATCTGCAATACTCTAAAATCATTTTCTCCTTCAATTTTAGAATATATCCCAAAAACTTCCATTTTGTCATCCCCAAATAAATAAGGGATTTTCCAAAACGGAACTATATCTATGGAAGTTAAAGACATTTCAATAGTTCTATTTAGCAAATCAGATAAAGCAACAATTGCATTTCCGGAACCTATATTCCCCAGTTCCCTTAAAATATCTTTTTGTTTTTCTGTTAATTTCTTTAGCTTTTCATCATCAGGATAGTTTATGTTCAATTTATTCATTATTACTACATTCCTCTATTTTTTTTTATTTTTAATTTGTTATAATATGTTTTTTTTAAAATTATCATTTCCGGAGGATTTAATTGAAACTGAAAAATCATTGGTATCAAATATCAAGATTCTTCCATTATTACCTCCAGTTTCCTCTTTTTTTATCTTTATTTTATATTTTTTTAATTCGCTCTTAATAGATTTAATATTATCATATCCAATTTGGCATCTTGGATCTTTAAAAATGTTTGCACCACCTACAATAATGCTCTCCAAATTCTTAGGCTTTGCCCCATGGTTAATTAATTCCTCTACTAAGTTTTTTATTGAAAGATTAGCAAATTTATGAGGATGAGTTATATTATTTCTATTATTGGACGTTGGGAGTAAAACATGAGACATTCCAACAATTTTTTGTTCTTTATCGTATATTATTGGTGCGACACAAGAACCTAATCCATGAATTGAAATTTTTGGTTTCGAATCAAAGGTTTTATAACTAGAATTGATTATTGTATAATGTCCGATGGGTAATACTATTTCACCACGGATATTAACATCAGATACATAATCTATTCTTTTTTCTTTATCCAATTTGAATTTACCTCAATTATTTCTAGTTTTTGTTAAAACATACCTTTGAAACTTTTTAGCAAAATTAATCATATGGCTTTTTACTTCATAATTAGGAATTACTAATTGAGCAACACCTCTTTCAGCGGCGATTTTAGGCATTCCATAGACCACACTCGTTTCTTGTGACTCAGCAATTGTTTTTCCTCCTACCGACTTAATTGCTCCTAACCCAGCAACACCATCCTCTCCTAAACCTGTTAAGATAATCCCCATTGTATTACTCCTAAATATGCGAGCAGCTGAAGTAAATAATGGATCAATTGATGGTTTACAAAAGTTAATAGGATCACCGTTAAAAGTTCTAATAGCTGGCTTATTATTCGTTACTCTAATTTCTGTATGTAATCCTCCGGGGGCGATATAAACCATACCTCCTTGAATTTCTTCTCCATGTCTTGCTATTTTTACATCAATCTCACATAGAGAATTTAATGATTGGGCAAGTTGTTTCATAAAATGAGAGTCTAAATGTTGAACAACCAAGATTGGGCTAGGAAAATCTTTTGGAATATATTGTAAAATCGATTTAATCGTTTTAGGTCCACCGACACTCGATCCAATAACGATAATGTTAAATTTTAAATTATTAGTACTGAGAGTAGGGTATTTTGAAACATCAACCACTTTTGACATAATGGTTTTTTTTGGTTTAACTTGATTTACCTCTTTAATCAGGATCTCTTGCTTTTGAGTAGTTTCATTTGCCTTCACTCGTTGTTTTATATATATTCCTTTCTTTATAGATTTGTAAGCTAATAATACTTTAGAAATTAGCTGATCTTTAAATTTAGGAAATTCAACTTTCCAAACTCCTCCGGGTTTAAGAACATAATCAAATGCTCCTAATAAAAGTGCCTGAATGGATTTATCCATGGTTAGGGGATCTAAAACAGAAAAAATAATTGTTGGAAGTGGATGATTTTTAAGCAGATATTTAAATGCTGTTAGACCATCTAATTCGGGCATTAACAGGTCTAAAAGTAATACATCAGGACTAGATTTTTCAACCATTTCAATCGCTTCTTTTCCATTTCGAGCAACATCCACAACTTCTATCTCCTGATGTTCTGAAAGCATTTCAGAAATAATTTTCCTTTGAAAAGCAGAATCTTCAGCAATTATTACTCTTATCGGCATTATGTTCAATTAATTAAATTTTACTTAGATTCGTTTTCATATATATATGGTTTTTGCCATCAACTAATTTAAAATGATTGTTAGGTCTGAAAAGCGTTTCAGTTTTGCCAAGAATTAATAAACCTCCAGGTTTTAATCGATTTTCAATGACTTTTAAAAATTTATTTCGATTTTCTCGGTTAATGTATATTAAGAGATATCGACAAAATATTACATCATATTTCCATTTCTTTACGTGGCCTTTGGTGACATCTTCCTGGAGAAATTCGATTTTATTTTTAATTTCATTACTAATCACATATCTACTTCCAAAATTATTTTTAGTTTTTGTAAAATAATTATACTCAAAATATTTTGACATTTCTTTAGTTGATTGTTCATTATAAATCCCAATTTTTGCGCTTTCAATTGCAGTTTTATCTATATCTGAAGCAACTATTTTAAAATATGGAAAATTTGGAAGTTGCTTTCTAAGATTATTTAGAAGCATAGCTATGGAATAAGGTTCTTCTCCAGTTGCACATGCACACGACCAGATATATACTGGCTTTCTAGAAATTCTTGGAGTATTAATTTTTTGATAAAGAGATGTCTGTTTAAGGTATGAATTTAATTTATCATGATTGAACTGTAGCGTTTTGGAGAGATTTTGTTTTTGTTGGTCAAATAGAGGAGTATCTTTACGCCAATTTTTAAAATCTCCAGAAATTAGTGATTTTTTTTTATTATTCCGATTTATAGAGGTTTTGTCCTTACTTCTAAGATTAATGGGATTAGGATTTAAATCGCACAGTATTTTACTACGTTGATAATTTAAACTCTCTAAAATTAAGCTTTGAAATCGATCAAAGACGTCATAATTTCTGAAAAAATATGTGTAATTAATATTAAAACTAGCAAGAAATATTTCGAGTTCATTCGGATTTGATAAAATATATTCATAGTAACTATCTAGCGTTTTGCATCTTACTCGAATCATTCGAGACTTTATTCTTCTTTCAATAAAATTTCTTCGATAAAACTCAAAATT
>JBHLMB010000423.1:0-3670 GCA_048938565.1 Promethearchaeota archaeon
ATTAGAGAACTTCTGAGTTTTAGAAAACATCCTATCATGGGGAAAAGCTTAGAGTGTGATTAAAAAGAAAGTAAAATAATTTTTTAGAATAATTTAATTGTTTTCGTTGCCGTTTTCGTCTTTCATTATCAAGGGTTTGAAAATGGTGATTTTAGGAGGCACCATGGTCAAGAGAAGCTCGGCAATTTTAGGATATTTAGCAATGAAGATGAATTCCTCTTTCACGAGGGGTCTTTGCTTGTGCACGTTTGCATAACGTATGAGTTCAAGGATTTGACGAGCTTCTTCGTCGTTTTTGAAAGTCAAGTTAAAATTTTTAAAAACGTGTTGAAAACTCGAGATTCCTGAATATTCTCCCGTCGTTATGAGTCGTCCAGTTTCGACTAGGATCTTTTCCCCTCTACCTAATTCCTTATAATCGTAGAGTTCGTAATTTTCCCTGTTTTTCAAGACGCCATCTGCGTGTATGCCCGACTCGTGAGCAAAGGCGTTATCTCCTACTCCTGGTTGATTTATTGGAATTGGAACACCAAAAGCGTGTGAAGCGTACATAGCAACCTGCCACGCTTGATCTAGTTTCAGGTTAGGATCGACCATGCCCATTTCTTCAATTTCGGCACCGTGTTTTAACGCAAGAACCGTGCTTACTAAATCGCAATTTCCAGCACGTTCTCCCATGCTATTTACCGTCGTGTTGATGTAGGCGTCTTGGCCTTCCTCAATGACTCCTTTTGCGCCCATTATGCTATTTGCGACTGCCATTCCCAAGTCATTATGACAATGTAGTTCAATTGGCATGTCTACTGCTTTAGTTAAATCTTTCAACCTAAAATGGATGCGAAAAGGAGTTTCGTACCCTAATGTATCGCAATATCTAATCCTGTCGGCACCTGCGTTCTTAGCTGCTAAACTGAATTTAATGAGGTAGTCCATATCAGTGCGCGAGGAGTCTTCTGCGTTCACTCCAATCGTTTTTATTCCCAAGTCACGCGCTCTTCTAACTGCCTTCACCATCATACCGGTGACATCATCCCTAGTTTTTTTTCCTTGAAATTTTCCCTGAATCATCTGATCTGAAGTCGATATGGACAAGTTTAGGTGTTCGACTCGAGTCATTTCAACTGCCTGCTCTACATCTTCTTCAATTGCCCTGATCCATCCCTCTAAAATCATTGGATGGATGACTTTCATTCGAGCAAGTTCTAAATTCGCGTTAATGTAGTTTGTCTCGTGGTGAGTTGTAGGAAAACCAAACTCGCATTGATATACCCCTAACTTGTTTAGTAGTATGTTCAAAACCGTTTTTTCTAATTTTGCCAGGCCTAAACGACTTGTTTGCACGCCATCCCTGTTAGTGACATCCAAAATATGTATTTTTTTATCCATTTTTATTCAATTTTCTTTTAGTATAATAATTCCTGGAGTTTAAAAAAATTTCATTTTTTAGTTATTTATGTAAATGATTGCATAAAAAGATTATTGTTATTTAAACAAAATCACATATATTCGTTTTATTATTGTAGGATCGTTTAATTTAAGTGCTATTTCATATTAAATTTATCATTGAGTAATGAAAAGATTTCAACATGAATTAATGAATTATAACCATTGGATTATTATTTTTGTTATATTAATGTTAAAGTATTTATTACTTACCTATTTTTCATAATTATTTGTTTAATACTATTTATACGAACTGAGATCTTCTATTTATTGTAAACAATTATTCTATCAGAATTTTTTTTCTATCTGAATCCAAAAAAGGATGGAAGGTAATACTCACAATTGCATGGATCTAATTCGTTAAAATCTTCTGGATAACGCATTATGATCTTGCAAGAATACTTGTATGCATTAGTCTCTTCTTCGGGATTTGAAATTTCCGTGCCGAGCGAAAGATCTATGTTTTTTATCGTGTTAGCGCCTTGTTCAACGCATGGTCCGCAGGACGATGTTTTTGCGTAATGCTTGCAATTAGGACATTGAGCTTTTTTATCACTCATACTGTTTATAAATAATTTTGGATGATATTTAAAAATGGTGAATACTCTTATATTTAGAAGGAGAACACAATATATTCCCATGAAAATAAAAGGAAAAATGAGAGAAATATTAAAATTATATATTTAAATTACGAGTAAGCTGGTTCAAGATTCAAATAAATTTTGATAGCCCTGTGAAATAGCGGATTTTTAAGTTGATTGAACTTCTCGTATATCTCAATATTTCCGTATACATTCACATATTTGTTGAACATCTTTATCAATTAATCTACAAAATTGCTGCAAATTATGAGAACATCGTCCATTAAGGTTTCGAGTTCCCCGTCGTGTCTTACAAATAGCGCTTCAAAAATAACTTTTTTCTTGTTCCTACCAACCATATTTATCTTTCCTTTTACATTTTGATCAATTGAACCTTTCTTTCTATGTTTTAAAACGACTATTTAGGCTCGAAATAACTAAATTCTGCCCTTCATTAACTATATAAACAGCGCGTGATATTATTATTTTTGTTTAAAATACAAAACATTACTATAAAAAATGAAATAAAATGCCTCCTTATTGTAAATTCGTGTTTGTTACCGGTGGCGTGATGTCGGGCATTGGAAAGGGAGTTGTCACGGCAAGTTTAGGAAAGCTTTTCCAATTTAGAGGTTTCAATGTTTCAGTGGTCAAGATAGATCCTTATTTAAATGTTGATCCGGGTACTCTTAATCCGATTGAACACGGAGAGTGCTTTATTACCGAGAAAGTATGGGAATTTGAACCCGTGGCCGATATTGATCCGTCGTGTCGTGGTGAAGAAAAAAGCTATCGTATTTCTGAGATTGACCAAGATTTTGGGACTTACAGCAGGTTCTTGGGTATTGAAATGCACCCTTCGCATAACATCACATCTGGTCAAATATATTTATCAATAATATTAAGAGAAAGAAAGGGAAAATTTTTAGGAAGAACAGTTCAAATCATACCTCATTGTACCAACATGATAAAGGATAGGCTATTTGACATTACCAAGGAAGAAGATTTGGACGTGTTATTGATTGAATGTGGAGGTACTGTAGGTGATTTGGAATCAAGCATTTTTTTAGAAGCATTTCGACAGTTAAAGCTTGAGTTACCAAAAAAACATGTTGCTTTCGTTCATGTTACCCTAGTTCCTTATTCAGAAGCAGTTGGCCAGCAAAAATCGAAACCAACACAACACTCCGTGAAAATGCTTCAAAGCGTTGGCCTACAACCCGATGTTCTTGTATGTAGGAGTAAAAAAGAATTAGATCCCGACATTAAAAACAAGCTATCCTTATTTTCGAACATTCCAAAAGAAGCAGTAATATCAAATCCTGATCTTGAATTTATTTATGAGCTTCCTGTCTTGTTTGAAGAGCAAAATTTAGGTGATCTAATGTGTGAGCTTTTAGATCTCAAAGCCAAGCTCGTATCATATAGCAAGGTAAACAACTACTCCGAATGGATAAAAATGATCGATTTGTTCAAGAAGGACAAACCTACTATTAAAATTGGAATGCCTGGAAAATATTTTAACATCTCTGATTCTTACATTTCAATTAACGATGCCCTAGAACACGCAGCCGCTCATTTGGGGTTTAAATGCGAACTTATCATGATTAATGTATTAGAAGAAACTGATGTTGAAAAAGAGCTTG
>JBHLMB010000424.1:0-3666 GCA_048938565.1 Promethearchaeota archaeon
ATTCATAGTTCTGGACAAAAGGGTACATCTGGAGGGAATTTGCGACAAGTGCAGGAAGAAGCAGTAATTTAATATATCTTGGGAGTATTTTTAGAAGTATCCTATAAAACGCTGAAGGAAAAAATAATCACAAGCTCAATTATACCATATGATACCAAAAACACGAGTATTAAAGAAACGATTGATATTAATAAGGAAAATTTAAAGCTCCATAATTGTCCTTGAGACACAGATGAGCTTGAAATATTTTTATAATTGTTGTTAAATCCCAAGTAAGTGGATAAATCTGCCCCACAGGCCACGCAAAATCTCGTTCGCTCATCGTCAAATAGCTCGCTCCCACAGAAACAGCAAAAACGCATTTTTTTTAGTCAAATTCTTCATTTCAATTCAAGAAGTTCATTATAATGTAGGATTTTTTTCGCAATCTTGAGGTTTTAATGAGTAAAATAACAAATAAGTTCGCCTTGGTTCAATCTTAAGGGATTTACAAAACCATATCGTTCGAATTGGATGACTTTATTCATAGGAATCTTCAATAAATTTGATTCTCCAAAGCCTCTAGAGCGTGTTCCATCAACTTTTAATATTGAAACATTAATTTTATCCTCTTTTGGTACCCAATGGATGATCTTGTATTCCCTACTGAGTTCAATGCTGTGATAATATGCAATAATTTTTTTTTTCTTCACATCAATTGAAAGAATTTGCATATTGAGCAAGTCTTTAAGCCGAATTACTTGACCGACTTTCATTGCTTGAGCGTCCGATAAAGCAACAAACATGTGCAGCTTGTTATTTTTATCTGTCTTGCCCCTGATGAGTCTCCTTCCCTTTTTTTCGTCTGAAGGTAATAGTAAAGGTTCGGCGATATATTCTTCAAGTGCTTTAGGTATTCCTTCAATGACGACTGGTACGGGATCTTCAACATAAAAATATCTGTCTGCAATTCCATCGATGATATCTTGATTTTTAGCGTATAATTTCTTGACATCAAAAGTAATTCCAGACATCGACATGCCGAGTTCAACTAAGTATTTTCTCAATGCTTCAGGTTGGATTCCCCTTTTTTCAAGAGATTGTAAGCTCCACGTGCGAGGATCTTCCCATCCCTCGTAAATCCCATGTACGATGTTATTTCTCGCTTCGGTTTTGCTTAATTTCATGTTAGGAAATCTCAACCTCCCATAATGGAGGAACTCTGCTTTTTTCCATTGAAAATGATCCCATATAAAATCTTCGATAAAATCTTCCTTGACTAAATCGGAACCTCTAACGATATGACTCACACCAATTAAATGGTCATCTATTGCCCAGGAAAACTCAAGCATTGGCCATACTATATATTTTTTCCCAACTCTTGGGTGTTCTGCTTCGGATATCCGCATTATTATTTGGTCTCTTAAGGCGGGATCCTTTTGATCCATCCCTGTTTTAATCCTCACGACGGCTTCCATTTCTCCGTATTTTCGCTGAAGCATATCATCCCATTCTTTTAAGTTATCATCTATTGATGCGTCTCTATGAGGACAAGGTATTCCTGGTTTTTTATATTGTTCCCGAAAGACTTTACCGTCACAAAAACACACATATGCCATTTTGTCCCTTATTAATTTCTCACAATATTCGTAAAAAGACTCCAAGCGGTCGCTCTTGTAATATATTTTTGAATATTTAACACCTAACCATTTTAAACCATTTTCTATTAGTTCGTACGCTTCTGGTAGCACATATTTTGCTTTAGGCGTGTCTCTCAAGGATTTTGGACTCCCTATCGTATCATCGAAAAAAAGAATCAATTCTCCCCCATGCTTCTTGGCATATTCGTCGTTTAAAATGATCATTCGTGCATTTCCCACGTGAAGTGCTCCACTTGGATATGGCGCTAACCTCATAACGATTTTTTCATGCTTGTCAATATTTGGCAAGTCTGGAAGTCCCTTTTCTTCTTCGGACGATTTTTCCGTTTCGAAAGCTTCGAGAGCAACCTTCATAAGCTCCTCTTTTTGTTCCTCCACGCTCATCTCTGAAACTTTATCACACGCTTCTTTAATGATAGGATCAACAAGCTTCGCATGTTTTCGTACTTCTGAAAATTCTTTCATTACTTTTCCTTTAACAGGCCCAGGATTTGGCGTACCTCCAAATTGAGTGGCGTTTTTAAGTGCCGCAATCCAACAAAAATCCCATATGAGGTTTCTTATATCGTCAATGTCCATGGTAAGTACCTAATAGTAAAACTTAATTTATTTCTATTTGTTTAAGTATTATAAAAGAATAGCTTTCAAAAAAATACATCTTTATTAAGAATTTTTAAATACGAGAAAATCTACACACATATTATATAGCTAAAAGGTGTCAAAAAATTTATTATCGCGGATATATTTTGTTAAGGCTTAAACTCATTGGAAAGGAATGGGATATTGTAGAAAGATTAAGAGGAAAAACATCCACAGAAGAAGGTGAGGATTGGAAAATAACCTATGCCACGCCTGTTTATGGAGGATGGGATCTAATCGTTGAATGTAGCTTTAGCAAGTTGAACGATTTGGATAAAATAGTTACTTTTTGTCGGGTTGATCCCGAGCTTGGATCGTGGATAGAAGAAACTACTACTTTAATGGGATCCCGAAACGATTATCCTGGATAAATTCTTATTATTCAAATCAGAATTTATTCAATTAATAAACTCAAATAAAGATTGAATACATGGATTATTCAATCTGTTTTAATAATGACAATAATTAGGTCTTTTAAGAAAGAGAAAGAACCTTCAAAAATGTTAAGTGAGTAAAAATATAAATTTACAACAACAACATGAAATTGAATAGGGAAACTCAAATACACATTTTGAAGATCCTTAAGTTAAGATATGGAGATGTATTATTTAAATTTATTCCTAAAGTCTCAAAAGAATTAGAGCATTACTGTTCATTTGTTGGGTATTGCAGTAAATCAACAACTCGTTCCAACCATGAGAAAAGATTATTGTATTAGACTGATATACCCATTCTTTTTTAGATTTTCATTATATCAACATTGATAATATTCTTTATTGCCTTCTCGAATATCAATTCCCCCATTTTTTTATACCCTTCAACTGAAAAATGAAGTCCATCAATGTATGCATATTCTTTTCTTAAATTTCCATGTTCATCGCTCATTCCAGAATATAAATCCACGCAAGCAATGCTGTTTTCTTTAAAATAACTTTTCAGCAAATTGTTAAATAATATCTTCTTTTGTTTATAGCTCTTACTTGCCTTTTCTGCCCTAATTGGAGGTATTGTTGCTCCAATAGATGAGATCCCGTGTTCATTCGATATTTCATGCAATTTTGCAATGTTATCGTGTATTTTTTTTATATTTATTCCCCATCCTAAATCGTTTGTCCCACCGATTATGATAGAATGACTCGGAATTGGATTTCTTTGTACTAAATCTTGACTTATCCTTTGCAACAAATCACTGGTCAGTTCTCCTGGAATTCCCTTATTGATAAATTGAAATGGATTTGAATGGAGGCCCTTACAATCTAGGTTTATTTTTTTTAAGTATAATAAGCAGTTCTTTTTAAGCCAATATTCATATTGAGAGCGTTCATTACCATAACCCTGCGATATTCCATCAATTGCCGGACTAAACCCGGGAAAACCCGCCGTAAGT
>JBHLMB010000425.1:0-3650 GCA_048938565.1 Promethearchaeota archaeon
GTCGTCAACCATGATCTCGTCGACCAAATCCAGTTTTGTACCGATGAACAAAACGGGAAGATCAGGATCGCCTTTTCGCACGATATCTATCCATTGTTCCAAGTTATCTAAAGTTATGGGACGGGTAAGATCGAACATCAGTAGTGCACCCTTAGCGCCTAAAACATAACTTTCTAATAGAAAACGGAATCTCTCTTGCCCTCCAAAATCCCAAAGTTGGAGTGTTGCCGTGTTACCCTCTATATCCGTTTCCTTCAGAAAAAATTCGACTCCAATTGTCATTTTAGTTTCGGCACTGAATTTACCTTCAACATATCTATGAAGGAGCGTTGTTTTTCCAACTCCTCCCTCCCCCGCCGTGAGAATTTTAAGGATAAATTTTTTTGGCACGATTTCAGTCAACCTCCTCTGCCTGATCATAGGTTCGGGTAGTCTTATATATCTTATTCCTCTCCCGAACAATTTCCTCGAAATCCATCCCTTTAATAGAAATTCCATTACTATTGTTAATTAAAAAAGGATTATATATGTGTCCAAAGTATGTTTTTTCGTGCATCGTGCGAGTGCTCTTTTTTTGTAAGCTAATAGGTTATAATTGTAAATATTGCTTAAAAAATTTTTATATCCTTTTAATCAAGATATTAATTCAATTATTTTAATTTATTTTTCTAAAGTTTAATATTATTTTTATATTCTTTTCACTAGAAATCTAAATATATCGTTATAAATATTTCTAAACCAAAATTAGTTCGGCATAGAAGAACAAAAAAAAATGTAAATCACATCGAATTTTTATATCAATCCAATTTAATCAAGTATAGCGGAGCTTGTTCTATCGCTAACATTCCCATAGAACTTTAGTTCAAGATTTCCCTAAAAATCAATAAAACTTCATATCATTGAGAAATTCTTTAGTTATGGGGAATTTGCAGGCAGATCCTAATATTGAATCAACTCCACAATAAGGACATAAAGCCGTGGTGGCAATACCTTCTTCGTTTTGGTCTACCCATTCATCAATTTCATCTGGAATAAATATCGAAAGACAATAGAAACAACCACAGGTTTCGGAATTTTGCAAATTCTCTCGATTATTGGATGAAAATTTATGTGCTTTTTGTATATTTTCAGGCATTATTTTTCTGAATTCCTTTATCTTCTTATTAGTTAGATGATTTTATTACAAAAAAATGTTTTACTTTCTTTAAAACTCTACTCAAGATTATTGTTTCAAGTATCATTTTCTCAGAAAATAGACCGCATTAAACACGAGAAAAGCAGCGATAAATGAAGTGAAAAACCCAATATGTGGAATATATTGCAGGAAAAATTCCATTTCCAATATTTCGTTTCCGACCATCCAAATAATGGGTGCAAATAAGAAAATCAAACCTGCTATGGTTCCTAATAGACTTGCCTTCCTTGGAAAAGTTTTATTTGTTCCCTTTAGGATAATGATCTCGGCTAATATAAACATTGCTAACACTATCAATAGTACCATAATAGTTCCAGGTAAAACCATATCTGATACTATTCCTACATCTACATATTCAGAATAATACTCTGAGCTATAATACAATCCATATGCACCCCATGGCCATATGAGTTGGGAGACGCTATAGGTTCCGTAAGAGACCAGAATACTAAAACCAATAGGGCAAGCTATTGTTAAAAATCCAAAAAATATTCCCAGACTCATCAATACAATGATGGTCTTTTGGTAAGTATATCTAGTAGTTTTCTTGATCTCCCATGCTCGAGGTGAAGTTTTTATTTTTGTGGGATTATCAAAAGCACAGTCGTGATTCTCAGGTAATCTATGTTCCTTACAATAAGAATTTCCGCAGTAATTACATTTAAATGGTAAATAACCAAGTTCCTCTCCACATATCTTACAATTTAACATCTTCTTTACTTCTTGTCTTTTTTAAAAAAATAAAACATATTAAAGATTAAAAAACTATTGATAATTCATTAGTTAAATTCTTAAAGATCATACCTTTACTTATAATATTCTCATAACCTATTTCTTGAAATATCTCCTCATAATTAGTATACCAATAGTGATTATAACCATCATTATCAGGGATATTCCAAAAAATGTAATACCCTCATCTCCATAAACACCAACCATTGAATTACCAACATTATTGGAACTTGTAACAAATGACTGAAATAACACCGCCCACCAGATTGTTCCCGTGGTATTTCGAAACCAGTTCATTATAAATCGCATTCCTACATAATTAGAAAATTGCAAAAATATTGATATGGGAGAAATATAGGGTGTTGGATCTTCCACTAAGCAAAGTGTGAGTGGAAAATGCCAGAACGCGTATACGAAACCAATCAAAAAATCCTTCTTTTTTTGACTATATGGTAAGTATTGATTCAAATACCCGGAGAAGGCACTTTCTTCCATTGGATCGATGATAAAGAATATGGGTAGCATTACGAAATATTGAAAAGCTGTAAAATCCACCTTTCTTTCATAAAATTGAACTCCCACCCAAGCGGGAAAGGCGATTCCAAGAATTATCAATAGACATAAAAAGCATATAAGGAATCGTTTTTGTTGAGGTGTATTAGAGATCTTCGAAAACCCAATATCCCTTAGTGATTTTTTCTCCAATTTCAGTAAGGTAAGTACAAATCCAAAATTACAGATAACCAAGATGAAAGTTATGACGCTTCTAATCTTCGTATCTCTCGGTAACACCTCGTTCAGGATTAATCCCCAAACCCAAGCAATAGTTAAAACAAATAAGATGAGGTATATGCAATGAATTAAATCCTTTGATCCTTGGATTGAATTTATATTTTTGTTGTTTTTATGATATAACATCAAATGTCAAATAGATTTTTGATTTTGTCTTTAAGAATGTGAAGAAACAACAATATATAAGAATTTTTAAATAGATGATGATGATTGCAACTGTTGATTAATTTCTAAGCGTGATAAAACCTATATAAAAATATATATGTGTTCTTGTCTTACCGTTATTTAAAATAAAAACTGTTGATGTAGGTTTTATTCGTGAAAAAGAAAAATCCCACAGAAGAAGAGTTAAAAAAACTTAATGTAGAAGAATGGGGTACTTGGTCAAAAGAAGAAAGCGTCTTTCCCTGGTCGTACGACGAAACTGAGACGTGTTACATATTAGAAGGAGAAGTTGAAGTCAAAGACTCCAAGTCAGGGGAAGTATTGTCGTTTAAAAAAGGGGACCTCGTTCAATTTCCTAAAGGTTTAGAATGTGAATGGAATGTGAAAAAAGCCGTAAGGAAACATTATTACTTTGGAGACTTAGACATTTAAATTTATCAATTCTTATTTTTTTCTTGTTGTTCCGGTTTGCTTGCCCGATTTAGCTTTATTAAGGTGTCTTTGATCGCTTTCACTTCTGCTCTGGTTTCAATATGTGCGGATTGCATTTTTTCTAACAATTCCTTTTCAGATGCTCCCTTTTGAAGTAGTAAATTGAATTTTTTTACAACATCTTGACGAAAGAAAATGTAGTGCTTGTTTAAAAACACTATTAACCACTCTTTCTTGTATTGTTTTTCAGAAAGCCTAAACATCTTTTTTTGTATTTTTTGTAGTGTTTTTTTTCTGAAATTCTGTGCGATCTTCCTATCCTCGATTCTTAGAT
>JBHLMB010000426.1:0-3640 GCA_048938565.1 Promethearchaeota archaeon
GAGAAGAAGAACTGGAGATAAATACTCTTGAAGATATAATGGAATTATCAATAGAAATCCATTTTAGGGAATCGCATAGGATATTCTTGGAGACAGTCAAAGCAATAAAAAAAATTTGGAGGAAGGCTCCATGTGAAATTTCTTCGATTCCCGTGAACATTCAAGCAAATTGCGGGTATTGCTTTTTTATCGAAGATTGTAAAAAATGGCTTGGAGTTGATGGAACTACTCCCCCAGCTGAATGGTCTTTAATGCTACTTCCTTACACATCTACTTCAATAGCACAACAATTAATTGAACACGGAATGAAAACTATTGGAGACGTAAGTAATAATCTCGATGATATTCCCATTGGTGATACTCCTGAACCTCTATATTCGGAAAAACCCTTATTAGGATTAAAAGCTAACGCAATAATCAAAAATGATATCATAAAACCCCAAATGGGGCATGTTCACTCATATTCAATGCCTAAATTTACTTCAATTGCTTTAAATATTGCAGTTGAGACAGATCCAGCAAATCAAAGAGTATATGGAGTAGGATTATATCTTTACATCTCAATCTCTCCAAACACTCCTTATAGCTTTATATTTGATAATTGGTGGCAAGTTTGGGACGATGCGTTAAAAACCAAAAAAACTGCTCAAGATGTTTATAACACCCTGAACTCTTTTTTACTTCGCAAAATTCCACTTGAATATGTGGAACTATTTTTAAATTATATTTTTACATTGAAATATTTTTCAATTTATCCAAAAGGACAAATAAAGAAAAATTCTAAAGCAATTCGAAAACAAACTATAGTTTTTTATCGATTTGCATCTATAAACCAAGGAGACTCGGACGAAACTGAAGCTCATTTTTCAAAGCGCGTTATAAATTATCTAAGTATGATTTTGGAAATGTGTAATATTATCGAAAATTATGTCGTTGTCGAGGCTTTTGAACCAGGAACATATTTCGGCCCAACAACAAGTATTTATTACTGGTCACCCCGACAGTTAAATAACTTTCAAGATATGCTAGAACGTACTTTAACATTTATTATAAATGATCCAAAAGCAGCAAATTCTCTTAATTCAATCCTTTCCCTTTTCAAACCATCAGATTCGGAAGTAACACATCCCTATCAGCATAAGAAGTTATTTGACCTTCAAAAGTTTTCCGAGACGATTTTTGGAATTCCAGGTATCATTTCTTATACATGGCATGAAATCGCAAAACAGCTGCTAGATACAAGAATTAATCTGAAATATTGGATCCCCCATTTTAACTATATGGACTTTAACAACTGGTATGATTATCTGCTTGAAAATAACATAGAAAAGAAAAATGAATTTAAGCATAAACTCAAACAACAACTTATATTCAAGGTAAGAACTATTAATGATTTAAGAAAACAACTGCAGAGAGAAGGTGGGAATTTTGTTTCAAGGCATTCAAGAGTGATAACTGATAAAAAACTCAAAAGTGTGTTTTTAGATAAAAATTACCATCCAATAGCCCAAGTTTGGCACCTGTATTCCAAATATCTTGGAGCAATGGATGAAACCGAAACCGAAGGATTTAGAACAATCTATCCTGAATATAGTATTGGGAAATTAGCTGCCGGAAAAGTTACTGACTTAGTGATGTTTGACCACTTGAAAAAAGTATCGTTTCAATTTCATTTAGTCGATCTTTCAAGTAATATGAAAGTTGACGAGGGGGATCGCGTGTATTTAATTCCTAATAATAAGCGGGGAATGAGATCTGGAAGAAATATGGAGAAGTGTAAGGTAATTATTAAAAAGATGACCTGGAATAACGATATAAATGGATATTTCATTGAAACGGAATTAACACGAGGAAAGTTCTTTAAAAAATATCTTACAAGTTCGGGTGATTTAACCTGGTTTTTGTACCCCACTTCAATGGATAGCTGGTCAAACAAGCTATATAAAGAAGATGGACTTCTTCAGAGAAAAAGGTTTGGAACATCCTGGTTGGGAAGTAGGTTATCGTATATGTGGAATATTCGGGCAAATCCTAAATTACGCTGGCCTTCAGAATGGAGTTTCTCAACGCCTTCGATATACTTATTTGCTCCCCAATTACTTATTCAGCTAACAAATACCAATCAAATCAATTTAGATACTCCTTTAATCACGCCAATTGTACCCCTTCCTGATAAATCTCAATCTAAAGCCATTAACAATTCCTTAGCACATATACTCTCTGCTATTCAAGGCCCTCCAGGAACGGGAAAGTCGCAAACCATAGCAGCCCTTATGGACGAATATGTCGAACGCAATAAAAAAAAATCCATATTAAAGAATAAAATACTAATAACCGCATTTTCATACGCCGCCATACGAGTCATTATCGATAAAGTAAGGATAAGTAAGGATGGATTGGGGAAATCTACTTCCTCGGCAAATATGCAAATGATCTTTTTGAGATCTGAGAACCAAAAACCTATTGATAAAAAACAAGGTTGTAGGGATGTAGATGATTTAATGAGGAAAGGATATTCCTGGAAGCTAAACGGAAAGTCAAGAGTAATAACTCCCACAAAACCATTAGAAGATTCGCTTGAAGATAATTTTATTTTGTTTGCAAATGCTCATCAACTTTATCACTTGAAAGAAAGAGTTCGACCTAATTTTTCATTTGACTTGATTATCGTTGACGAGGCAAGTCAATTACAAGTAGATTATTTCATGTCTAGCCTGCAATTTATAAAAAATACAACTCTTAATATTATCAAGCCAAAGAATGGATTTCAACCCAATAAATACATTAAAGAACCTTCGCTTATAGAAGATTTACAAATTGATAAAAAAACAAATGTGGAACAACTTACAAAAATTGTCATTGTCGGAGATTATAATCAACTCCCTCCCGTCCAGCCATTAAGCCCTCCAAGGAACTTGGAGATCGTTTTACAAAGCTTATTTGGGTATTATGTACAAGCACATTTAATTCCAAATAGACAACTCCGAATTAATTATCGGTCAAACAAGACGATTGTCGACTTTACTTCTTCGTTGGGAATGTATAAAAAGTTAAAAGCTTCCTCAGCTAATGAAAATTTAGTTTTAGATGGGAATCTAAATAATATCCAAAAGTCTTGGGTAAAGGAAATTTTAGATCCTGCAAAAATAATAGGGACAATAATTCACGATAATAAATACGAGATAGGAATAAGTACTCTTGAGGCAGAAATTACTTCCGAGCTAGTAATCGGGTATTTTAATATGACTTCTCCAAATACTGCGCTAGAAGAACAAGGGTTCTGGAAAGAGAAACTTGGTGTAGTAGCCCCTCATAACGCCCAAGGGCGCTTAATTATTAGAAAAATCTATAACAAAATGATAGACCCAAAACATAAAAGAACCCATCTAGATCCCGCTTATTTAATGAAATTATTGAAAAATACCGTATATTCCGTGGAAAAATTTCAGGGTTCCGATAGGGACTTCATATTGGCTTCAATAGGCCTCTCAGATAAGGATCAACTTAACGCAGAAGTAGAATTTATTTATAATTTAAATCGTTTTAATGTATTAACTTCCAGGGCAAAGAGCAAGATAATATTAGTTGCAAGCGAGAAATTTCTCAATAACATTCCCAACGAAAGAAAGGTAATGGAAGA
>JBHLMB010000427.1:0-3633 GCA_048938565.1 Promethearchaeota archaeon
GACATGTATGTGAAGCAGAATGTCAAGTGTCTACAATTAATAGGTGCGACAAAAAAAGACATTATCTATAACACTACACCTTATGGAATGTTTTTTGCGGGATTGGTATTGCATAACGCAAGCATTCGATTAGGTGCGAGAGTAATCCCGGCAGGAACGCTCTCATCAGCGATCGCTCATTTTAATCTAATATAATTGTTCAATCCAACTATATACATAGGAATCCCCCAATACCTACTAAAATTAGCCAAAGCTTACATTGACATAGGAAAGGATCCACGGGATTTGTCCTTAAAAAGGGGATATTGTTTAGGCGAGCCATTACACGAAGAAAAAAGTAAATTAATCGAAGATTTATAGGATATCGAGATATATTGCAGATATGGCCTGTCTGAGGTTGGCGCTGGTGCAGAATGCAGCGAAAAAATCGGATATCATTGGCCAACCGAGGATATTCATGTTGAGGTTCTCGACGAACGAAATGGCAAGGGAGAATTGACATATACGACACTAAAAAAAACAGGCACGCTCGCCATAAGATTTAGATCAAGAAATCTAGGACATGTAATGGATGAAAACTGTCCTTGTGGTGAAAAAACACCCTTAATTAGCCACATTGAGGAGTGAATAGACGACTTGATAAAAGTAAAGGGTACATTGATAAGTCCTTACGCTGTTGATGCCGCAATGTATTCTATCAAGGAGGTAAAGAATTACTTGTTTGTCGTTGACGAGGTGGCCGGATTGGATACAACAAGGGTATATGTAGAAGGAAATGACATAGATCCAATAGCAATCAAGCAAGCCATCAGTGCAAAGACCTTTATCACTCCGCGCACCATTATTACGGTTTCAAAGGAAAGCATTCCCTTAATTGGCCGTAAAGGCAAGAGATTCATTGACCTAAGGGAGCAAAATCCCTACAATAACACGATACGAAAGTTTGCGAGCGCTCATTAAAAATACAAATCTTTTTTTTTTTACTTGATGTTTAAATCAGTTATAACTCATTAAATAAAACTTATAAAAAATCTCTAAAATCATTTTATAACAAATAACAAATATAAAAATACAGCAAAACACACTCTGATAATAATGATAAATAAATATTTAGTAAAAAGAAATTTTGGTGTTGTTTAAATGAGAACTGACGCCCATATGCATATACTCCCAGATAAAGATAAGGAATTATATGATCAATATATTCACGCACATCAAATCGAAGCCCTTATAGGTATTTATGATGAGATCTCTGATGTTTATGAAATTAACAGCTTTGATTGTGCAATTTACATGTTCTACTGGATACATCAGCCAAATATTTTACCAGATCACCTTCCAGACGGCTTGAAATTCGAATCATGGATTGATGAGATACTGATTGATGAGAAAGTCATATATTCAGCATTGAATTTTGCCAGTAAGAACGAAATCCCTATATTGATTCATTGTAATCAACTCAGACCTGATTTATCACGCCCATCACGCGTTGAAAAACTATCGAAGAAATATGATGACCTTAATTTCATTATAGCTCACTCAGGATCTTACGGACCTCCTCTTAGAGACGATTTAGCGGGATTAAAATTGATGAAAACCCTAGTAAACGAAGCTATAGAGGTATGTGAGCGCTTTGATAATATATTCTTAGAATCATCGATCATTGCCTCTCCAAGAAAGCGCAAGTTAATCATCGAAAACCTCGATAGGATTAAAGATAGATTACTTATCGGAACGGATTTTCCATTAACTCTCAACGAATTATTGGAAGATAGATTTTTACTTAAACAAGATTATGCTCCCACAATAACATCGGAAGAATCTTTTCTCTTGAACGAGGGTTTAACAAGAAAAGAATTAGAAGAAATATATAAAAATATCTATAAATTATTCTAATCATTTATAGAGTACTTGATTTGAATCCAAGAATATGCAATTAGATATTTTTTCGTGTGTTTTAACACAAGATGTCATTATTTAATATTATTGGTTAAATCCTATAATTAATTACAGTCTTTCGCAGTAGTTCGATGTAATCCTTGAGATGTCTTGTCATCAAGAAGTTTTTCTTGACATGTTCCTTACCTGCTTTTCCCATTTCTTTAGCTAGAGCAGGATCTTTTAGTAATTTAAGAACCCTATCTGCGCATTCTCCTACATTATTTACTAAATAACCAGTCTTACCGTCGATCACTTGAAGAGGAATGCCTCCAACATTACCACCTACAACGGGAGTTTCTTTCCATAAGGCCTCACTCACAGTTAGTGCAAAGCCTTCTCTGAGAGATTTTTGAATAACGACTTTAGAATGTCGCTGGAGAGCATTAACCAATAAACTGCTCTCAGCAGTACTTACTACAATATCTGGGTCGTCCTTAACATGATCAATTAATTGTTCATAGATAATTTGTCCCTCAGGATCGTCTTGAGCCATATTACCAAGTAATACCAACCTGCAATCAAATTTCTCTTTTATAAGTTTGAAAGCCTCAACGACTCCAACGGGATCCTTCCAAGGATCGAAGCGAGAGATTTGAGAAATTATTGGTTTATCCGTTTCAATCCCATATTTTAAAAGATAATGTTCTATCCTTTCATCGCTTAATTCCTTGTTTTTCTCGTTAAAAGGAGTGATTGAAGGGGGAATGATCGTTTGAGGGAGCTTGACTAACTGTTTATATTTATCCATAGACACGATCATTGAATCATATTTTTCTAAAAATTTTTTCAAAAAATTCCATACGCGAGCGTTTCTACGAGTGAGATCGATATGACACCTCCAAATCCAAGGTTGTCGCTTATCATAATATTCGATAATGGGCAATGGTTGTGGATCATGAATTATGACGCAATCAGAATGTTCTAAGTGGTTATATAATGAATTTCGCTTATTCACTTCTAAATATGTTCCTTTCCGGTTGGTTGATAATCCTTTTCGGGCACCTTGTAGGGCGTTATGGATTATCTTGGTCGTTGTAAAAAATTCAGGTGTTCCCTTAATCTGATGCCATTCAGCGTCTATACCTAACTCATTCATCATTATAACCAAATCATTCAAGATTTCGACAACACCACCTCCATACAATGTTGAATTTACATGTATTATTCTCTTGTCATATAAAGGTTTTGCAAATCGGATGAGATTGCTAATTTCATCATATCCTATGATACTTGAAAACTGTTTCAATAGGTTTTCTGAACCAGAATTTTTCACCATATCTTTTAAATACATTTAATTTCTCCTCTGATTTTCAATAAAGTGACTTAGGATGGAATAAAATGATAAAAATATATTGTTGAAAAAAATAAAATGATCAAAACCTTAAATATTTTGGTCTTCTAATCGATAATTTGCAGATTCGATAAGGTCAAGCAATAATAATCGAGTAGCTCGGGAAGATAAGATATTAAATTTTGCCTTCGTTTTTTCTAATCCCACTTTAATTGAATATGCAAAATCTGGTGCAACTTCAAACATATCTTCATCGGTAACATCGTCTCCAATTATTAAAATAAAACTTGTTCCTTTAGTAGCAATGAGTTGGGAGACTATTCTACCCTTATTGATGTTTGCATATCGGATTTCAACAACTTTATCACCTTTTAATACTTGAAGGTTTAAATTATAGCTAA
>JBHLMB010000428.1:0-3628 GCA_048938565.1 Promethearchaeota archaeon
AAGATTATCAGTAATTTATGGAGTGGTTTCTGAAGAAGCACTATTTCTTTTAGACTTAGAATTAAGTGTTAATTTTTTTAATACCAATTACTTTAAGATTTATTCTTCGAATACTGTAAATGGCGTGATTGACGGTAATTATATGATGTGTGCTATAAAAAATAAGCATATTGTAGCATTAAATCTAAGTAATTGGGGATTGAATATTATACCAGAATCAATTAGTTCACTTTCTAAATTAAAACATTTAATTTTAAAAAATAACAATATCGAGACATTACCACAGTCAATTGGACTGCTTCATGGCTTAAGAACACTTGATTTAAGTAAATGCAAAATAACTACTCTTCCTGATTCCTTAATTAATCTTCACATGCTTAAAAAATTATCATTGAATCGTAATCATAAATTAGAAGTAATTCCGCAATCCATAATATTTATAGCGAAAAAATACTTCAGTAAAAAATATATTTGGGAAGGAGTAACTTCAAGCGACGCTTTTGTATTAGGTCTTTTAGAAATTCTTACTGGCCTCAAACTAAAAAGACTTAGAGATGATGAATTAATCCTCTATCGCAAAAAAGCACGCCACTATAAAATAAATAATAACGGTAAAGTTACTGGAATTTATCTTTTTCATTCACAGTTATCAAATTTAACATTAATCCCGGAACAATTATGTTCTTTAGAGTGTTTACAGGATCTTGAGTTGCCAAACAATGACATCAAAGTTATTCCAAAATCAATACAGAAATTAACTATGCTTAAACGTCTGAATTTAAGAAATAATATTATCGAAGAAATCCCCGAATCATTAAATGATCTGAAAAATTTGAATTGTTTAAAACTATCAGGTAATAGAATTGAAAAACCACCTGACTGGTTAAAATTCAAAATGGATAAGAAAGAAAGTATGGACGATCTTAATGGATTTAAAAGATACTTTTTTGGCATTCCGTTTAGTGAAATTATTCGAAAAATTCCAGAGAAAAATGTTATGAACACTACTGATATATATGAAACCCTCAATGAAGTGAAAGACATCTGTCTAGTGTGTAGAGACAAGGTTTTACGATTTAATAGTTTTATATGTGAATGTGCTACTATATATTGTCAAAATTGTGCTCGGGCATTAAGTAAGTTAGAAAAAGAGGGTTGGACTCGGCAGTTTCCATTCGACAATTCTAATCCTATGAAGCACTATGGGAAACTAGAAGAAAAACTGGAACCCGAGAAGAAAGTTTAAAAAATTGGTTCTCAATATAACTATTTATCTGTAAAAATTCAGAAATCTTCAAACTTTTAAAAATATCTTTAATTAATATTATTTAATTAATATTGATTAAATTTCGGGATATATGAATAATAAATTTCCTTACAAATCAATACTTATCGTGTGCAGCGTTAATACTGCTAGATCAAGAATGACCGAAGGTTACCTTAAAAATTTCTGTTATGAAAACAATCTAAATGTCGAAATTAACTCAGGGGGAATTGCTTCTAATGCTAGAGACGGAATGCTAATATCAATGGACGCACATATGGCCATGAGGGAAGAAGGAATTGATCTCTCTGAAACAGCATTATCTGTGGATCTAAAGAAAAAAGAACATCAACATCTCATCGAAAAAGCAGATTTAATTTTAACTTTAACCAATCAGCATAAAGATCAGATAAAAAAATATATTAAATCAAATAATAAACACGTTTTTACGTTAAAAGAATTTGCCGGTGAATGCGGAAATATCCCAGATCCCTCAATGAAAGGAATAGAAGGGTTTAGAATAGCGCGGGATGAGATAAAAGATTGTTTAACTAAAGGTTTGAATAATTTAGGCTTTAAACTCATTCAGGAACGCTAAAAAAATGAGACAGTAAAAAAAGTTATTCTTCTCACTCTTTAAATCCCATTTGTTTATGCACTGATTTGATTTTCTTTTTCCTTTCTTTTCTTTTTAACTTTTTTAGTCTTTTTTTCTTTTCTTCTTCTAGGAATTCCTCCATCTTTTCTAATTTAGTCTTTTTTCTAATCGCAATTGATTGAGAAAATTGTCTAATCATCGATTCTGTTCTCCTAATCTCTTTTTTTACAGTCTCACCTGTTTTACGACCGACACGACTGAATTGTACCATGATCCACTCAGGTGAGCCTATTCCCTTAGCGTAGGTATTCCATATATACATAAAAAATCCCATAAAGCCCACGAATGCAAAAATAGCAAATAAGAACACAACAATATTTAGCTGTCTTAAAAATAATCCTGCAAACATCAAATGGATTAAAAATAGACTTAAAGATATTTTTCCATAGTAAATCAACATTCTTATGAACTTGTTATCTCGATCGTGAAGGTCAATAAAATAGAAACTAATTGCTATTATTACGAGGCCTGCACCAAGATTATAGAACATATTCGCTGAGGTGCTTCTAATAAGAAATTCTGGGATCCCTTTAAAGTGATAAATATCTTGTTGGTTCATGACTTCTAATAGATGTAAATGAACATATTCATCTACTTCCATATTATCAAAATTTCGTAATCGAAGTCCTATAGAGACTCCAAAAATCACAAATACAATCCCCCAAAATAAAAAGATTCGAAATAATACAACATAATCTTGATGGGTTCCTTTTATCATTGCCTCATAAAGGTATTCTCCAAATATTGTAGACAAAAAACATATTGAGATCCATGGTAAAACTGGTAATTGTGGTGCTGGAGAAGTTATAATAAAATGTAATGTCCAAATTAATATGTTAGAATCTTTACCAAGGAATAGAAATTCTCTTAATGGCGGAGAGATTAAAATAATTGCGACACCAATTATTGCTCTGTAAGATTTTTTCAACTTTAAAGCATAATAAGATGCTATTTGAGAAAAACCTAAGAACATTAAAATATTCCAACCCCATAATACTAAAGGAAATGGAGGTCTATAAACCGCCTGGTTCAACCCTGCCAAATTCATGATCACCCCTATAAACATAATCGTAAAACCTCTCGAAAATACTCTATTTCTTATAACTTTTCTTGGCAGAACACCCTCCTTATTTTTTATACTAAAAATAACACTGAGTGCTGAAAGGTAAACGAAGAGAGATGGACCTAAAATATCTAAAGCACAGAATAATATAGCGTATACATACAGCCAATCATTGTCCAACCATGCTTCAGCGATATGCGCCATCATAATCATAATAATCGCAAGCCCTTTGACAAAATCGATACTCCTGATTCTCTTTGGACTCGCATAGTCGAGTAATTCGTCCATAGGAATTGATTGGCGAAGATAATCAAATAGCGGAGGTGATTCCATTTCGATTTCAGCATCTGATGTCATAATTTTCAACAGAAACTAGTTTTATTATTTTATTTTAATAAATTGGACCAAAATCCTTTTATAATTAAAGCTTAGAAATTGTAATTTCTATCAATTTTTATTATTATTAATTAAAACAAACTTATATAAAAAAATAGAAGTAATCTTTATTCTTGAAAATTTCATTAACAACTCAAGAACTCTCTTACTTGAGTTAGACTAATACCCTAAAATAATTCTTTAACTTGAAAATTAAAACAAGCTTAGTATAAAATCAGCTAAAATAGAATCAATATTTTTTATCCCT
>JBHLMB010000429.1:0-3610 GCA_048938565.1 Promethearchaeota archaeon
CTTTTTTATTGTCATATAAAATATGTGCTCTCGTTGTCTGATAATTATAGTTAAACCTTGATCTAATAAGAACACAATAGATATTTAATTATTGTGGAAATAAATAAAAAAAATAGAAATTAATAACTTAATTGAGCTTCACTTGGACTATAATCTCCTGAACCCGTGATTTCATAAGTGATTTCTATTCGTTCTGCTTCTTCAAGCTTATCTATGGTCCATTTAAGAGTGTCTTCTCCTACCTCATCTGTAATTTCAGGTTGGATGCTATAATTTCCATACTCGAAATTATCTGGAACTTTATCTAAAAGTACAAGGTCGCTTAGATCCATATTACCTATATTTTCAATGGATAAAATAATCTTGTATTGGCCTAAACTGCCAATTGCTTCGATTTCTTTTCCAACCCTCAAGCGTCTTCTTATGTGCAAAGCTTCAATAACTGGAACTTCAGGCCTGTATTCAAGTTCATTGCTTAATGGGTATGTATTTGCAAGACAAATTACTTCGGATTCAAACCTGGCGTCCTTTGAAGGTTTTACGCAGTGAATGGGATAAATCGCTTTGAGAGTAGAATCTTTTTCAAACATTCCAGCGCTACTGTTCTTCAAATCTTTGAGACTAATACTAAGAATACTACCATCAAAATTAACTGCATCTGGATCTAACTCCACTTCTCCATCGTTAAGGAATAGCTTAATTTCACTTGAAGAAGGAGGTTGATATTCATCAGTAAAGTATTGTTGTTGTATGGTAACTTCGTCGAGGGGGGCAGAACCGTTATTTTCGATTTTAACCGAAGCATAAACTTCCTTTTCCTTGAAAGTAGGTACTTGTATCACATTATCCAAGCCTGCACGTTTCATGCTGGGTTCAATTTCTTTCAGGCTATAAATGACATCACTCGTAATGCTTGCGATTGCCAATTCAACATCGGTTATATCAATCTTTCCGTTCACGATGGTCATAAAATTAGGCATTACACGAAATTCGAGTTTCTTTTGGAAAGAAGGATAGTCTTCCGATTCGATCATCCATGGTTTGGAGTGAAATTGAGCTCCTGCAGGTAACCTTGGAACATCGTTAGGATCAATATCTACCAATTTAATTGACTTGTCGTCAGGTGAAAACACATCAGCGTTAAAAAGTTCTATGATAAATTCAGAACTATTTTCAAACACTAACTTGCAATCCCAAACTTCAGGTTCTTCATCTTGCTCAATTATGTCTATATAAAATTTATTGCGAGTATACGCATCAAATTTATCAATGTCCAATCCACCAGAAAACGAAGATTGGGCTTCGTAAGTTACTTCAATTGGACCCGTTTTTACGGATTGAATCGTTGAAACCTGAATCACGGCTGTAAATGTTAGAAGTTCCGTAGTCCTAGGATTGATTCGATCAATTGTCCAAATTAATTCGTCTCCCGAAACTTCTGCCCTACCAACGCTCGTGTCTTTTATGGTTACATTTGAGAAATCAGATAAAATCGTTTTTGTTACTTTTACATTAGATATTGGTTTTTCAAATTGGCTCCTCATTGCAATAACGAAGGTTACCGTATTTTCCTTATCAAAGGATATTCCAAAAGATTCTAATGTATAATCTCCAGCAACACCACCATCATATAGTTCCTCGTCTTCTTCTTCATCCTCATCTTCGACATCCGTGGAACTCATTTCAATTGTTTCGGTCGTGCTCTTTTTATCTTCTAGCGTTAATAAATGTGATTCTATATCCTTAATATTCAAGATATTCTTTGCATCAGGTAAAGTATTGATATATTCCTTAATTAGCAAAAGATTTTTTGCTTTCCCTGAGATTTTAAAATCGCGAGAATCGATATTGTTGTCTTCGTCGACTCCAAGCTCTCTTATTTTAATCTGGTCCGATTTTAAATCCGTATCTCCAATATTTTTCAAGGTAATGTCAATGTCCCAGATTCTATCAACTTTACTTGGATTTTCAACATTTAATTTTCCTGCAAATCCAATAGAATCGATATTTGCTTCGTGGTCTTGAACAACTTTCACTTCTTCAATGATCTTCACAAGTGCTAGTTTTCCACGGCGATTACCATCCTTTAACAGTATCTTACCTTCAAGCTCACCTGTGTCTTCGTCATAGGTTTCGATAAATGGCGTGGAAGTGTCTCTATCAATGAGCTCAACATATCCTTCATCCATATCAATGCTTTTCATATCTTCCGCTTCTAAAGCCTCGTCAGCATCTTCTGCGTCCCAACCCATTGATTTAGTACTTTTAGTTATGTCACTTTTCTTTTTTCTCGCCATAGTTGATTACTTCACTTTTTTTATTAAATTTAATTCCATTATTGAGTTAATAAACATAGTATCAACATATCTATAAAATACTTTTTTTTTATAGATTATAGAGTTTATATTTAATTATCTTACATATAAACATTTACTTTTTTAGGACAAGAATTAATATACTATCACTTTTGTTATTGTCTTGAAAAGTACATGATATTGTCGGACAATAACAGCTTGAAAATTAATTTGAATTGTTGGTTTAAAGAAAATAAAGTAATTCTAAATTGAAATAAATCATCATTCAATTTCGTTATAAAGCATCTTTTTTAATTGTTCTTTAAGAAAGGGGATTCTTCGGAGATCCATGGCAATGAACTCGAGAAAATCAGCTCTAGCCGCTTTTCTTTTCCATACAACTTCAATCCACATTTCTATCCATTCCTTTATCACATATGGATCATTAATAAAACCGCGTACTGCCAAGACTTCTTGAGTTATTGGCAGTTTATTTTCAATTATCGATGCTACAGCCCATAAATTAAGCATTGCTTTGATTGTTCCGTCAGAAACGAGTTTAAATAAATTAGAATAGGTTTTCTTTTTGTTTTCAATGGCCATATCTCAGATCATTACTTCCCAATGTATTTTCATTGCCTTTTTTAATGTTTGGATTTTTTTAAATTCATTAATAAGTATATCGAGATTCATCTGTAATACTGTCTTTTATTTCATTATTGGATATAACTCCTATATTATATTTAATTTTTGAATAATTAGAAAAATAGTTTGATGTTAATAATTGATCGCTTGTATACAGTTATTATTATCGATCTTGATCGTTTTTATGTTTGCTTTAGTGATGATGATAGATGGAAACAAGTCTTTTGATCGATCTCCTATATTATATTAACGAGAATTTTATAAATAAAGTTAATATTTTCTTCACTATTTTCCTACATAATACATATTCATATACTTGCATAATTACAAGCGTCATTGATTAAACATGAATGAAATTTACGATGTAGCCGTAATAGGCGCGGGTCCAGGCGGATATCACTCGGCCATTAGAGCCGCGCAATACGGCGCAAAAGTAGCGTTAATCGAGAAAGCTAAGTTAGGGGGAACATGTCTCAACTGGGGGTGTATCCCAACTAAGGCATTATACGCTTCAGCTCATTTAATTGAACAAATTAAAGAAGCAGGAGAATTTGGGGTGGATGTGCCATCGTTTACGCCTAACTTCGCAAAAGCCGTCGAAAGAAAGAATAAAGTTGTAAAAGAACTGGTTGAAGGAATCGCAGGCTTGCAAAAAGGATGGAAAAACGATG
>JBHLMB010000430.1:0-3609 GCA_048938565.1 Promethearchaeota archaeon
CCCGTGAGAATTTCTATAAACTCGCGGATTAATAAATCTTAATGTATAAAAATCTTCAACTCAGTTGATTTTTTTTTGGTTTAAGTTATTTCATTTAGTATGCTGATAAAAGTGCTAATCTTGAATCGTAAAGATTTAATCTATCTTTTCAAACATTTTTTTAGAACACTTACATCTTGGACATTTATATGCCTCAGTTTCAACTTTATCAAACGGCATATCGTTTTGATCGTCGATATAAAGATAATTACATCGCTTGCATCTATACATTGCCATTATTTTCACCTCAGGATTCTAATTCTTCCTTATGAAAACCGTCTTTTGGTCCATTGCATTGGGGACATTTCCAATTTTCTGGTAAATCCTTGAACAAAAGTTCCATGAAAGCCTCGTCATAAACATTGTTACATTCTCCACAAATCCATTTAAACAAGTTAATAGCCTTGCGTAATTCCATTTCCTCTACATTTTTATCGATATTTTTGGTAAGATATGACATGCCGCTGTTTTCGCCGAACAAGATTGCTCCCTTGAGATTGTTATCTTTAAGAACAATCTTCTTATAACAACTTTCCTTTGAGTCAATGCCTTTTAAAATCTGCCATCCTGCACCCACTCGGTCCGTATCTTCAGGATCAAACACTCCAATGGAAGTAAGGTCGATACCAATGATTTTAAGGGTGTTTTTAGGTATCGTTCCGTTATATTTCATAGATTTATTTCCCAAGATCGTTTCTGCTACGATTTTAGCCTGATCAATACAAGCAGGGATTATTCCCCAAATTCGTCCTTCATATTCAATGCAATCTCCAACAGCGTAAATATCATTAGCGCTTGTTTCCAAATGCTCATTAACAATAATACCCCTATTTGTTTCAATATTAGCTTCTCGCGTTATATCTATTGTTGGAGTAATACCTGCTTGGATGAGAACGATATCTGTCTCTATAGTTGTTCCGTCTTTTAACTTTATTCCCTTTACGAAATCATCTTTTAAAAGAATTTCCTCAGTCGATGCTTCTAAAACGACTCGTATGCCCATTGATTCTATCTTGTCCTTGAGCATTCCAGCGCAATCAACATCTAATTGTCTTGGAAGGAGTCTAGGAAAAAATTCTACAACCGTGGTATTTAAGTTGCAATCCTTTATTTGTTTGGCCAATTCCAATCCTAAAAGGCCTCCACCTATAATTATGGCATTTTTAATATTATTTTTTTCAATGTAATTCTTTATTTCTAAAGCATCTTCAATATTTCTTAAGGTGAACACTCCTTTTCCAATTGCTTCTTTAGCATTCTTAATAGGAGGGATATTTGGCATGCTTCCTGTGGCAATCACGAGTTTATCGTAAGAAATAGGGGTATCTTTTCCATCAATAGATATTGTATTGGTATTTGGATTGATTCCAGTAATATTTTTACCTAAAAAAGCCTTAATTCGATTCTTTTCGTACCAATCATCCTTAAAAACGATTAGATCTTGAATAGATATCTTATTAGAAATGACCTCGGGAAGTTTTACCCGAGTATAATATGGATAATTCTCTCTGGAATAAATTTCGATGTCCACATCTTTGTTGAATTTTCTTAAATTTTGAGCTGAGAAGATTCCAGCTACGCCGTTTCCAATGATAACGATCTTCATAGGTTAATAACTAAGATCATCTTATTTTAAGCTTTTTATTATTAATCATTAAAGATTTTCCGACAATCATTATTGAACATGTTCGAATTAAAAATTAAATTGATTCAGTTGTTATGGATTAATGATTCATTACAATTAGAAATAAGAATCAAACAATCTTACAAATAATTCAAAAAAAAAGGTGAAAAAAAATGGAAGGAAAAAGAATTTCCTATCATGATTCGGTGTTAAAATTACACGAGAGGATCAAGAACGATGGATTAACAAATATCTGGGATAGATTTGAAGCTCAAGGATTTAGTGGAGATCCTGATAAAAGATGTCCATTTTGTCTAAAAGGTGCAAGGTGCGATTTATGTTCAAATGGACCGTGTAGGGCTGACGCCTCTATTGATAAAAGAGGTGTTTGTGGCATAACCGCTGATGGAATGGCCATGAGAATGATGCTACTTCGGAATGTAATGGGCGCCTCAACTTATCATTATCACACGGAAACGACTCTTAAAACCCTTAAGGCAGTGATCGAAGGAAAGTCTCCGTTTAAAATCAGTGAGCCAGGAAAATTAAAAAGCTTTTGTGCTCGATTGGGCTTGGATACATCGGGTTCTGATGTTGAAATTGCTTCGAGATTGTACGACTTCGTTAAAGAAGATTTCAATCGCCCATTCACCGAGTCTAGCAAGATAGTCGAAAGCTTAGCCCCAAAAGAGAGACAAGAAACATGGAAAAAGCTTAACATCTTTCCTGGAGGGTTTTATGGTGAAATGATGTTCTCAACGAGTTCCTGTTTGACAAATGTGGACGGTTATTATGTGAGCCTGGCTTTGAAAGCAATGAGGCTCGGTATCGCAATGGCTTATCAAAGTCAAATTGTCAACGAATACACGCAGGACATATTATTTAATGTACCCAGACCGCATGCAATGCGAGTGGATCTAGGTGTGTTGGATCCTGACTATGTGAATATTTTACCAAACGGACACGAGCCCTTTTTAGGTTTTGCAATGGTTCAATTAGCTCGTAAACCAGAATGGCAGGAAAAGGCAAAAGCAGTTGGCGCCAAGGGATTAAGAATTATCGCAAATATAGAAACTGGACAGGAAATGATCCAGAGATGGGAAATGAACGATGTATTGTATGGCTTTACGGGAAATTGGATAATGCAAGAAGCATTACTTGCAAGTGGATGTGTTGATGTATTTGTTTGCGATATGAACTGTTCAATGCCAATTGATCCAATATACGCTGAAAAATACAAGTTCAAATTAATTCCCGTATCGGAGGTAGTTGCGTTTCAAGGCATAGAAGAACGTTTAGACTATGTTCCTGAAAAAGCTGAGGAACAAGCTGCCAAATTGTTGGAGATGGGAATAAACAACTTCAAAGAAAGAAGATCCACGGTTAAACCTATAACTGGGTTAAATTCCAGTGAGGCCATAGTTGGCTTTTCCACTGAAAGTATCCTTGAAGCGCTTGGGGGCACTCTTGAGCCCCTATTAAACGCATTGAAAGAAGGAACCATAAGAGGTATTGCTGGACTTGTTTCGTGTACCACACTTAGAGATACTGGTCAAGATGTACACACAATTGAAATAGCCAAAGAACTAATAAAAAGAGATGTTCTCGTTCTCTCCATGGGATGTGGAAATGGAGCACTTCAAGTGGGAAGATTGTGTTCCCTTGATGCGAAAGAAATGGCCGGTCCTGGATTAAAAGCACTTTGTGAGACGCTTGGTGTTCCTCCAGTTCTGAGTTTTGGTACTTGCACCGACACGGGGAGAATTGCTGACTTAGTCGCAGCTATTTCAAATGCATTAGGGGGGTTGCCAATTCCAGATCTACCAGTTGTTGCCGCTGCTCCTGAATACATGGAACAAAAAGCTACAATTGATGCAGTTTTTGCACTTGCATTCGGATTATACACATATGTTAATCCAATTCCAACAGTTACAGGAGGTCCTGAT
>JBHLMB010000431.1:0-3599 GCA_048938565.1 Promethearchaeota archaeon
TTTATAAAATAAAAAATTTTATGAATTAAAATCCATTATACTAAGTTAAGTAATTTAAATTACATTTAAAAAAATCTAAAGAAAAAAACTACTACTTTTCTCCTTGAATATTTTTCAGAGGACATAATATTTTCTTAAGATTGTTATATATATTTATTATCGCAATGCTCGCTCTTGATTCGTGATCGTGATCTACAACTGCTTCAGCAAAAGACATTGCCTTGGGAATAGACAAGTCATAAGGAATAAGTCCAATTAAATCATAACCAGTGTTCTTTATAAAGGCGTTAAATTTATCCTGAAAAGGACTTTTCAAGTCATATTTATTAACAACAATTCCAAAAGGAATCTTGAATTGCTGAACAACTTCAATCGCACGAATGAGATCGTGAAAACCAGAAGGAGTTGGTTCAGTAACAAGAATTACATAATCTAAACCAGTTACGGTTGCTATCACGGGACATCCAATTCCAGGAAGTCCATCAATTATAACCAGATTTGAAACACCAGAATCATCTAACTTTTTTGCAAAATCTTTTATTTCAGATACTAGTTTTCCAGATGTCGTGCTACCTAACCTTGTTTTTCCATATACAAATAGATCGTTCGATCTAGTTCTATAAGTAATTATTTCTCCGCTCTTGACAGGTAGGATTTTAAAAGCGTGTTCCGGACATAAAACTTTACAAGCACCACATCCTTCACACGCAAGAAAGTCAATAATTGGAATTTTAATTTGTTCGTTCCATCTAAGCGCTTTAAACTCACAATAACATTCATCAATGCATTTCTTACAGTGAACACAGAGTTCAAGTAAAAACTCTGCTTTTAGGGTTGTGTAAGTAGATTTAATTTTAATATCTTCTTTATTTTTAGATGGAATTAGAAGCGCTAAATTAGGGGCATCAACATCACAATCTAATATAATTAGACATATATTATTATCTTTGGAAGCAATGCTCGCAAGAGAAGCTGTAATTGAGGTTTTTCCAACACCTCCTTTTCCAGATATGATTGCTATTTGTTGTTTTTTCATATAGAATTACAACCTATTATCTTGTTTAATTCTAATCCATTCCTTTAAGTTATTAAAAATGTTTAAAAAAGAAGCATGAGCACCATCGTATCTTCCCTGGATTTTATTTTTTTCCATCAATGGAATCCCTTGACAATAAGAGTTCACTACCTCATCATCCAAGGGAATATCTCCAAGAAGTTTTATGTTATTTTTATTTAATTCTTCAATAAATTGCTCCCTAAAACCTAGTAAAGAAGACCTATTTACAATAACTTTATAATCTTTATTTAAAAGACGAATAAGATCTATAATTCGGAATAAATCTAACTTTCCGAATTTGGTAGGTTCTGTTACAGGGATTACTAAATCTGAAGCTCCAATTAATAGTTCAACATCGCAATGTGCTCCTGGAGCAGTGTCTAAAATAATAATATCAAATTTATCAGGAGTGTTTTCAATTATTTGTCTAACATCTTCTAATAGATTATCAATAATAGCTGCTGATCTAGCTTCGGAAGGCTTTAGTTCACCAATTAACAAAGTAATTGTGTTAACCTGCATTTGATATTTCCATCCGATTATTTTACTATCAGCTCGTATTGCGCCTGAGGGGCATATTTTATAACATAACTTGCAACCGGAACATAGTGTTAATATTGGTATCGGTATATGGTCTTTAATATGGAGAAAAGCGTGTGTTAAGCAATTTTCTGCACATATACCACATTTCATGCATTTATCTTCTACAATTTCTGGTTTAAAATAGTTTACAGCGTTTTTATTATTTAAATCAATACCCATAAGAAGATATGTATTAGGATTTTCAACATCACCATCTACAAGCAATACCTTTTTTCCCTCATTTTTAAACATCGTTGCGATATTTATAGCACACAAGGTTTTCCCTGTACCACCTTTTCCCCCCGTAATGGTAATAATTATAGGTCTTTTTACCATAATCTAATCTTCAATTTTTTTATTTAGTTCCATCTTCTAGTTCCGCCCAATCCCGCGTGTGATCCTACATTGGCATCTGTGATCTGTTCTAGCTTGCCTTGCATGTGTAAATCTACGACTTCTTTAACTGTGAGTTCCTTATTTGGAGCTTGAAAAATCTTCAAATTCATTGCTTTAAGTGCTTGAACTGCATTTGGTCCTAAAAAGCCAACGATGACTTCTTTAACACCATTATTACCAACTATTTGTGCTGCTTGAATACCTGCTCCACCCATTGAGCTTTCAGAGTTATTCGGTACACCTCTTACTTCCTTTATGCTCCCTTCTTCAATAGTGATTAAAGTAAAGCTAGGACAACGCCCAAATCGTTGATTCATTTTTTCGTTTAATCCTCCATCTCCATTGGAAGGAATAGCTACTATTACCATATTTTTATACCTCAATCTTAGATTTTTATTATTTGTTATTATTATTTTTATTTTCATATTGATCAATCGCGCGCCTTAAAGTTCTTACTGCTAATTCTGTGCAATGTTTATGATCTTCAGGTAGTCCTTTTAGAGCCTTGTCAATATCTTCAGGTGTCAATTGTCTTGCTTGTGTTATTGACTTACCCTCAATGAGCAAGGTTGTTTGGCTAGCTGTTGCAACTGACGCTCCACAGCCATCAGTAGTGAATTGTGCTTTTTCTATTATATTATCGTTTATTTTTAGAAAAAAAATCATTGTATCTCCACAAGGACCTAAATATTTTTGCAATACGGATAACTCTCCTTCAGGAAGTGGCCCCCAATTCTTAGGATTCTGAAATAATTCGACAATATGCTCGTTATATTCCTTTATTTCGTTGTCAATGATTTCTTGTTGTAGTTGATTTACAAAAGAATCAAATGAATCTCCTGAATCGTTTTTTTTCATTATTAATCACTCTTTTTATTTTCTAGGATTTTAATAATTCTATCTATTATCGTTTTAAATGACTTAGAACTTTCAGATTCTGGATTCTTAATAATAAAGGGAAATCCTTTATCGGCTTGTTGCCCTATCTCTTTTTCAAAAGGAATTTTACCTAATAATTCTATATTAAAATCTTTTGCTGCCTTTTCAGCACCTCCTCTACCGAAAATATCGATAAAAAAGCCACATTTGGTACATTTGAAACCAGCCATATTTTCAATTATCCCTAAAACGCTCCTTTGCATTTTTTGAGCCATACTTATAGTTTTTCTGGCGTCCATCAGAGCAACTTCTTGAGGAGTTGATACGATAATGACATTTTCGTCAGGTATTAATTGTAAGATGTCTAATGTTTCGTCAGAAGTGCCAGGAGGTAAATCGCATATAAGAAAATCCAAATTACCCCACTCCGCCTCGCCTAGAAATTGTCTAACAGCCGTCATTTTTATCGGCCCCCTCCACACAACCGGACTATCTTGATCAGGTAATAAAAATGCCATACTCATTACTTTTAAATTCAAGGGGCCATTTATCGGGTAAAATCGATTTTTATCTGGACTTATTCTTGGTTTTGTTTGAGGATCTATGCCCAGCATTTTAGCGACATTTGGACCCGTTATATCGACATCTAATATTCCCGTTTTATATCCCATACTAGCTCAGCGCA
>JBHLMB010000432.1:0-3596 GCA_048938565.1 Promethearchaeota archaeon
TAAATATCCTTATTGAATTGAATGAAATCCTATCTTTCTAATTACATTATACTTAAAAAAAAAGAGGGAATTTTCAAGAATTTACTCATACAAAACGCAAACAACAAGAGAATAATTCCAAGGAGCTTTATTACCATCATATATCAAGCTCTTTACTTCATCGGATGCTTCCTTTCCGGAGTGCTTGTTATATACTTGCCATCCTACTTTACCGATTGAATCTTCGTCAAGTAGGAGTTCATCGAAATTTTCTTTGATTCCGCCCCAGTATATATGTTTTAAATCCATTATTTCCTTGAGATCTGGTAAGGTTAGCAATCCCTCCTTTACTAAATTTTCCGTAATCTGAGGGAAATATTCGCTAAATTTAGATGAAATGTCCTGGGGCGTTCCTATGTTTCTATCATACAAGAATACAATTCCTTTAGCAATCATATTTCAATTACCTCATAAATTCAATTATGATAAAAATACAAGGAAAAAGATATTAAATTTAAGTTTATATTTTATAAAATTCAAAGATAATTTTCACATATTCTCAAAGAAGCTTTGTACCCTTTTTTCTGCGGATTCTACGATCTCTTGCTCAAAATCTTCGAATATTTTTACATCACTATCCCAATTACATAAGACTTCTTCAGGATATCGATTAAAAAATTTATTTGAAATGTTTTCCAACTCGGCCGTTACTTTTTTTCCTTTGACTTTTGGATCAGAAGTAGCTATGAAAAGAAAGCAATTTCTTTTCACGATATTAAAACGCTTGTCTTTTATTTCAAAATTAGACAATCCCCCTTCAGAAATCTCTTCCGCAAAAGAGTTCAGGGCGCTCATTAGCATTGCAAATAATTGTTCGTCTAATTTCTTATCAAAAACTCTTTGGTATACGGCAACACCACTTTGTGTAAGTATCCAAATATCTTGAAGTATCTGAGGCAATGCTATGAGTTCCTCGATTATGATATTTATTTTAAAACCTTTATAGATTAATAGATCATTCCCTTATATATTTATTAGTCAATTTTAGCATCATAAAAAAAATAGGAGTATAATATTAGTTTTCAGTTTGTCCTTTAATTAATAATTTTTTCATCCAATTTGGGAGTATAAATCCTCCATAATAAAACAGGGCACTTGTAATAAGAATGCTTCTTGTTAATGGAAGAAATTCTGCCGGCATTATTGATGCGGAGTCTAAGGCGGCACCTACTCCAAAAAGACAGAAAGCAACAATTAAAAGCCTTCCTTTCAACTTGATTTCTGGTTTATTAGATTTCATTGTCGCTCGACCGAAAAGAAAGCCAGGTATTAAGAAGACCAGGAGGTTTCCAGCGATCCAAACTAGGAATAATGGTTCATACTCCACATCAACGATAGAAACTACATTCCCTATAGCAGTGTAGTCATTAAAAGCATAGTAGATAAAAAGGACTTCAAATATAATTGTAAAACAAGCATAAATGCCAACAATCAATTTTTGCTTCTGTTTGTAAAACAAGTCTGTTGTCGTGCTCAACCATATTAGTTGATTTATTGGAATGAGCAAGTTTCCTATTAATAGGTACACTTGAGGATATTGCTGGAGACCCGTCGTGTTTGTAAATAAAGCAATTAAAAACGAAATGGCACTTGCAAACCAAGATTCCGTTATCAATATCCATACTAATCCAACTGAAAGATAGATTTTTTCCTTATTGTGTCGATAACTCAATGTAATTTTTATACCTATTATTATTGAGATTGATATGAAAATCACAGAAAATATTCCATTTATTACAATATTATTATCCATAAAAGTTCACATAGTATCGTTTAATTTATCTATAATGGAAAAAATGTGTATTTAAAAATTTTTACAGTTTTTCCAAGATATGAGGTATTAATTTTTGTTGTATTTTGCGTGGATTCCTTGTTAGATTGCTAAATTTTAGACCAATCAACCTAATTTTTTTCGAATAATTCTCATAATGTTTCAATAGATTGATAGCGATATTATAAGCCTCTTCCTTGTTTTTTATGGGATAAAAGAACGAATGAGAACGAGTCCGAGTTAGAAAACCCTCAAACCTTAACTTAAGCGTGATCGTGCGATAATAAATTCCTTCCTTGTCAAGTTTATCGTGGATATTGGTGTTAATCTCATATATCTTTGAAGATATTTCGAAAAAATCTTTTGTATTAGTTAAAAAAGTGCGTTCCCTACTAATTGACTTTCTTTTACCGTGTAATTCACATACATCTCTATTATCCATTCCGTGCGCTACTTTCCACGCCCATTTGCCATTTTTTCCAAATAATTGTTTCACTTGGTTTGAATTTAACGATAGGAGATCTCCAATGGTCACAACTCCTTTTTCATTGTAGTAGGTTCTTGATTTTCTTCCTATACCCGGTATTCTCGTGATATCCATATAGTATAGAAATTGGTTCCTATACTTTGGAGGTACAATCGTTATTCCATTGGGTTTTTTATGATCTGAGGCTATTTTTGCTATTGATTTCGTAGACGCGCAGCCTATAGATATTGTTATTCCGATTTCTTCAATAATTCTATGCTTGATCTGCTTTGCTAATATTTTAGCCTCGTACAGATTTGCGCAACGCTCGGAAACATCAAGATAAGCCTCGTCAATACCTGCTCTTTCAAGTTTGTCTGAATATTCGCTAAGAATCTCCATAACTCGTCTTGAAACGCGAACATACTTCTGAAAATCAGGTCTCAAGTATATCCCGTGAGGGCATAGCGCGTAAGCCTTTGATATAGGCATAGCCGAATGAAGCCCAAATTTCCTTGCTTCGTACGAACAGGTACTTACCACGCCCCTTCCAGATCCATTTTTTGGATCTGCACCTACAATCACGGGTTTTTCCCTATATTTTGGATTTTGTTTCATTTCTACTGCAGCAAAAAAACAATCTAAATCACAATGAAAAATGATACGAGACAATTTCAAGGAGTATAAGTAATGTGAATTTATGAGATATTTTTATATTTTCATCTTCCTATTTAAAAAACAAGAGAATGGAGATTTTAAAAATAAATAGCTAATAAAGAGCATTTAAACGATGGAAATCGAAAAGAATGATATAATTAGGCTTAAAGTCGTAAATGGAGCGAAAAAATTATTCAAAAAAGGTTTATGTGAAAACAGCGAGGGAAATTTAAGCGTCAGGAATGAAACTGAAGAAGAGATTTTCATTACGCCAACGGCAAACCAATATGAAACTCTCACAAAAGAGCAAATTTCCCATTTAGATTTTAAAGGAAACCTAATTAATAGTACTAAACTCCCATCAACAGAAATTAAATTACATATTGCACTCTATAAAGCGCGTCCTAAAGTTCGTTGCGTTATTCATACACATTCTCTATATGCAACCACGCTTTCTATAGCTCGAATGAGCATTCCTATCATAATGGAAGAGCAAGTGGCTTTTTTAGGAGGATCGGTCGATTTAGCACCGTATGCAGAAGCCCATACAGAAAAAATAGGTCTAAACGCTCTTGAAAGTTTAGGATTTAAAAACGCAACACTTCTCTCAAACCACGGTGTAATTACATGCGGTAAATCTGTTGATGAAGCGATTAAATTTGC
>JBHLMB010000433.1:0-3595 GCA_048938565.1 Promethearchaeota archaeon
ATAGTTTCTTTTTTGGCACCGATGGATGGCTTCATATTGGAATAACTAAGATGATAACAGATATGGGGATTATACCAACAAACGAGTGGTTAGGTGTTTTTGGAATTCACATATATAGTGCTGTCATATATTTCTTTTCAAGTATCGATTTGATATTACTTCCGAGATATTTTGTTTTTTACACATTTTTTGTTAGCTCTTTAATCTTTTACAATATCCAAATGCGGATTTTTAAAAATCGAAACTTGGCAGTGTTAGGCGTCTTTATCTTGCAGTTCTTTTCTTTAGGATTTACGCATATAATGGTTCAATTTTGGCCGACAAGCTTGGCAACAATGTTATGCTTAGAAATCTTTTTTCTGTTGTATTTGCGGATACAAGACTTCATAAAGCAAAACAGACCACAAAGGAGTGATATTTTTTCAAATATGCTTGGTACTTATATCGTTGTTGTGATTTTTTTTATTACTTCCATACTTACCCATCTATTCGTGTCATTAATAATGTTACTTTCCTTTCTATCGATCTATGTAATTTACTTCTTGAAAGATTTCAATAGAGGTTTTGATTTTGCATTGTTATGTGGATTACTTGGAATTACATTGATTTTCAATAGTTCTGGTATGGGTCTGGATTTTCTCAGCTCACTATTACTGATTGATGTTCCTTGGTATTATTATGTAGCGGGGGGAATTGCTGGTGGGATCGGAGTCGTAATTATTCTGAGACAAATTATCAAATCGCTTTCATTTACAAATGGCGGATTTAAAGCATCAATTCAGGGTGAAAGCAATAAATACTATAAAATTATAGAAGATAAATACATATATCCTCTTTGTCTTGTGGTTATTCTATTTTTCATTGTAATTTTTTTAGTTGGAATTATTTCATCATTAGATGTAAATCCCTCAAAAACATTATTAGGTATCGAATCTGCTATTCTTGTTTTTTTCTCTTTATGGGGACTACTAATATTTCAAAAAAAACCCCGTGGTAAGGTTTTAATGCTATGGTTATTATCGTTCTTTCTTCTTTATGGTGTAGTATTCCTTTTAGATATCGATTTGGGAGGAAGAGTCGCAATATTAGCCGCACCCGCTATATCAATAGGATTTATATCTTATTTTTATAAGCTCCAGAAACTCAATTCTTCAGGAAATTTGAAAATTAGCCTTTTTATTCTTGTATTAACCATCTTTTCGTTTTTTTCGTTCTTTTACGATGACTTGATTGATCCCGATCTTAATGAATACGATATCAAGAAAAGGGAAGTTGCGGTAATACATACTTTTTCACTTTATAACTCCGGTAGGAGCGTCATAATTACCGAGTTTGGATGGGGCTATATTTTTATTTATTACGATTATCCGTATGATCAATCGAATGGATCCCTTAGTGGATCAGATATACATCAATTCATGCAAACAAACCAGGAATACTTCCATCCATCTAACCATTTCAATGGAAGTGTTAATGTGCTCCAACAGATGAAAAGAGATTACGGGGTCGACATATACATCATACCGGACGACGTGTTTCTTGATGTCATAAACGGAGGAGTAGATCGGCTTACGCAAGAAGAACTGGATCAATACAACAACATGAATTATATGAACAAGATAATGGTTTCTACAAGCGAGTCAGGAGAAGAAGTATCGTTATATTGTGTTACTTGAATATCTCGAAATCACCTGGAAACATATTTTCCAGCTTGTCTTTCATTATTAATTCTTTTGTTCCTTTGATTTTTATCATTTGAGGCAGTTTTCCAACTTGCCCTACTTTATTTTTTCTCGATATGAACGCACCGCTAACGCCTTCTATGTCATCAACTGCATCCAATCCCTTTTTTATTGATTTTTCGATATCATCCCCTTTCACCAAGTTCGCAATTCTAGTTGCTGCTGCATCGGCCAAAGCAGCATTTTGTGCGAAAATCGTAACGGCGTCAGCTTCTCCCAGGCTAATAGCATGGCCTATAGTTGCGGAACTCGTGCCCATACCTATTGGACAATCCTTTTTTTCAATTAAAAAACCTAAATTTAAATTCAATTCATTTTTTCCAGCGTAAAGTGCAATCTTTATGGGTACTGAAGAATCTACGATAATTTCCCCTCCATTCTCTACAAGAGCATCTTTTGCGGGTATGTAATCTGTTTCGTCCCTTATCTTCATATCTGCTATCATAAGATCTGCTATTGCCCCTGCAACAGCGGCCATTGGCCCCACTTCACATATATATGCCGCCTCTGCCATCAAAACCACGACCTTCTCGTTTGTTATTACCGATACAGGTACGAAGGATGTTAGAAACTCATTGTCCTTCAGTATGTATTTTTCAAGTGCGCTCCTATGGGTGTAAAAACTTTTTTTCCCTTTTAAAATAGCCGCATTAGAATTAGATATAATTGTGATATCTGATTCTTTTTCTGAAAAGTGGTGTTTAATCATGATTGAAATAAGCTTGATTTTTTTACACGATAGATGGTACTTTAAACACGATCTACTTATTTAATAGATATCCACATAAATATAAAAGATTTGGCGATTTGAGAAGATATTAATCTTCAAAGAATCTCCTTTGATTGATAAATTACCATTGAATTGAAAAAAGTATTGTTTTTATTGAGAGTAGAGACAATAACTTAAGTGAGAAAAATATAAATAATGGCTCTTATATTAAATATAAAACATCCTGCTTTAATATGAATGAAATCAATTACAAAGAAGTTGTCGAACAGATAAAATCAGAATTGAATTCTGAATGTGCCATTGCAAACAAGCATGGCGTGGTATTGGCATCATTGATAAAGGAGTTTTCGATAGGAAAGATCGTTCCTCACTCGATCTTGGAGTTAATCTCTAAACATCACGAGATTACAAAAGAATTGAATTTGAAAAAAATAACTTCTTTTGCCGTTGCTTCCGAAGATCGATTTTATCTCTTTACTTTTAGTGAAAAATTAATCTTGATTACAAAATTGGATAAAAAAGTGAACCTGACCAAATTTATGCCAAGTATTAGCGTATTTCTCCAGCATATCGAAAGTAAATTTGTCACTGAGGAATTGAAAGAGTTTACCAAGTTTGATTTTTCAAGTGATATAGCAAAAATGAAAGAAACTCTCGAGAGCGAAGAATCTAAGGAAAACAAGTATTCAATTATAAAAACACTTATAAAATACATATCAAACTAAAAGAGCCTTCTATTTTAAAGAGGTGATATTTTATTTTAAGACAAGTATATATTTTCAAGGGGCAAGAACAAATCTATAGAAGGCAGTTTGGGAAGGCCATAAAGGAAGAATTGTTCCATACGCTACTCCAAGAAATACTTGAAATTGGATTTGGGCGTGGTACGGAAGATGAGGTATTAAAATTTCACGATTACTTTAAATTTAAAGTGTCTTACATTACAGACAAGCCAAAAAACTTGTTGTTCATATTTATTACTGGTCTTAACGATAGTTTTGACTATATAAAAAAGGAACTAAAGAAATGCAAAAAGCAATTCATAAACCTGTTTGGAGATATATTAGAACAAGAATGCGACGCAAAGACTTTTGATGTATTTGATCCCACCGTTGATGGTTTC
>JBHLMB010000012.1:0-12803 GCA_048938565.1 Promethearchaeota archaeon
AAAAGGCCTTAATATGATAATGAAATATAAAAACAAATGATTTTTTTATTTTTATTATTTTTGCGCTCTTATTCTGTTTCTTTATAAATATTTATTTAGATCTAATGCTTCATATACAAATAAAATCATAGTTTTCAAATCATGTCTTTTAGAGAAATATATTGATGCTTATAAGCAATTAGGAATAGACATATCAAAAAAGGACGGTATGTCCAATCATTTGGTCCTATTAAGTTAGAAATAATTAAAAATTTAGAACTTCAGAATATAATCATTTAAACATCCGGGAATTCCAGCGCTTTTGCCTTTTGCCCGCTGAGCATTTGACCGAATCCGCCTCCAGAAGTTTGCGTCTGAACCTTGAATAATCTTTGAAATATGGAATTAAAAGCCATTGAGCACAACATGTACCATGCTCCAGCAGTTATCCAAGGGGCTTGAGTCGCATGCATAACCATCGGACCTAGCATGGGAACATATTGGGCGTTCATTGAAGATACTGCGACAGGTGTAGTTCCGATTAATTGTTGAGCAACGATCCAAATGATTAATACGGGTAAAAATCTTATACACATGGGTTTTGCGCGTTGTATGCTAAGTTTTTGTTGGGTCTGCTTGAACAGCGCGTCCTTGCGTTCCCATCGCTGTCTCTCTTTTCTGTATTTTGCAGCGTCGATTTCGGCAAGTTCAATAATTTTTTGCTTTTCTTCCTCGTGGACTTTAATTTGTCTTTGTTTCCTTTCTACTTCTTCTGTATTAATAAGCCTTTTGGTCAATAAGGCACTTAAAATTGCAACAATTAAGGTCAAGATCAAAACGAACACAAACGATCCTTCAGACGTGTTGAAAATGAATTCTGTTAAATCTTGAAATATTATGACTAGCATTTCTTATGATATTGTAAGTTGTATATTATTTAATAGTTTTTATATTCCCCATTGATTGATAAAGATTGATCCTAATTAATCTTAGCACCAGGAAATAGCAATCTCAATCCAAACCTAGAAATTCCCTCATTGAAGGATATTGCATGGCCGCGACTTCCTTGCTTATCGTTTCTGCGTATTGGTGTATGATACCTATTGCAATCAATAAACCAGTACCACTCGCTAAAGCTCCAAAACTATCTGCTGCAAAACTTAATGTCGAAATGATGATACCGTTTAAAACGACTAAAGTTGGAATGTATCTTTTGAGGATTTTCTCTATGATTTTTTCGGATCGCCGAAATCCCGGGACCTGCATCCCTGAATCCAATATTTGTTGGGCAATGTCACGCGGAGCGATACCACTTACGCTAACCCATACTTTTCCAAGACCTACACACAAGAGGGTTGAGAATCCAAAGTAGATCACTGCACGAATAGGATCGGCTATCAATTGGTCAAGACCTAATGGTGGCGAAATTAAATATAGCAATCCAGAAGTGGGTATATATTGTCCGTCTTTTGCTTCGAAAAATCCTAGTAAGTTTAGCCATTCATCAGGCCATACTCCTCTTAATAAACCAAATGTTTGACCGGCATCATTTACACCACCAACAACTTGTTGACCGATGAAAATGATGTTGGCATAGATCGCATTGAGTAGTATTATGGGAATCGTGGAAACATAAAGTAATTTCATTGGATATTTGCCCTTGAATCCACGATATCCTGCGTGCTGAAGCGGTATCTCTATTTTCGTCGATTCGAACCATATTACCACGAGAAAAATGACGATCGTGATGATGAGCCCTAGCAATCCTGGTACTCTCCCCCTGAACCAAATGTCATCGAGGTTCGTATTCGGATCGCCATCAAACAACACGTTAAAGAACTCTATTACTATGCCACGATATCCCATTCCTGCTACTCCAGCTGGAGCGAAACTGAAAAGTGACCAAAAGATCTGGCCCGCAACACCTGCTCCAATGAATAGGGAAACTCCGCTACCAAGGCCCCATCCTTTCTGAAGGACCTCATCTAGCAGTATGATTACCATTCCAGATAATATAAGCTGGAGGAATACTAACACAATGTTTGGTCCACTAAGGTTACCAAATTGACCGCCTAATATATATATGGTAGCGTTAAACATGGTCATGAACATTGACATTACTTTTTGAGCTCCGCTAAACATTGACCTGTCGTAGGGATCGCTCATGTCAATATTAATAATTTTTGCACCTAATAGTAATTGCATTATTAGGCCCGCCGTGATAATAGGCCCGATTCCTAATTCCGTTAGAGTACCCCTTTGGGATGCTAGAATAATGCGCATCCAATACATCGAATCCGAGCCACTCACATCCACGCCGTAAAGCTGGACGCTCGACATGATGAGGTAAATAATTAATACAACTGCCGTCCAGATAAACTTTTCCTTGAACCTTACTTCTCTCTGCGGTTGCTTGATTTCCGGCATTACACGAACAAAAGGTGTAAAGAATTTAATAAACGCTCCAGCCATAATTTATTCAATTTTCAAATGTATTTATTGCCGAACTACTTGTAAATTTCTCTGCAATATTTAGGATATTTTAAAAAAAATAGAATTGAAAAAAAAGTTTTTGATCTTTGAGGAGGGAATAAATTATTATCTGAATATGAGTATAAAAAAGAGTAAGAATTAATCACTAAAAACTAGGCTAAAAGAGTTGAAGATTAAACCTTATATCTAAATTGTAATATTCCAAAAAAGTAATAAAAAAAAAAAATAATGTTAGATTAGAACAAGGAGCCAATTCCAGTAGGTTCCTCGTCTTCCTCTTCTTTCTCTTCCTTCTTTGCTGGAGCAGGAGCTTCACCTGCCGGAGCAACAGCAGCAGGAGCTGCCATTACGGGCGCGGCAGCAGCAGAAGCAATAATTTCGTCAATGCTTTTATCTTTTAAGCCCGCAACGATCTTGCTAAGTTGTGATTTATCTACCTCAACATCGGCGGCTTTCAAGACTTTCTCTATATTAGCTTCGGTTACTTTTTTTGAAGCCTTGTGAAGTAAGAGAGCTGCGTAAATACTTTCCATTTTGTTTTCCTCTGTTTTTTCTGTTATTGATATATATATCGTATTGATTTAAAAAAATTCATATTTTGTTATCAAAATAGACCTCCTATCCCAACATCTTCGTCTTCATCTTCCTTGGGTTCTTCTTTTTTTGCTTTCTCGTCGTCGGCCTTAGAAGAAGAAGGTGCACTGATTGCTCTTCCAAAAAGAGAAGCTTGAAGAACATTTGCGTTGATTTCTGCTTTACGAATGTAATCTTCTAACATGCTTTCCTCGAATATTGGAAGTTCAAAAAGTAAGGCAATAGCTTCCCTCTGCGCTTTTTGAATTAACGGTTCGAGAGTGTCTTCGTCCACGATTCCTAATTCCAAGGCAAGTGTTCGCGCTTGCAAGTAGCAAGACCTGACGTCTTCTTGGAATGCTACAATGTCCATGTATAAGATTTCTTCAGGGATGACTTCGCCATCGCTCCATGCAAAATGAATCGATACAAGCGATTCTAAAGGAGTCACGCCTAGTTTCTTTAAAACCGATGCTTGTTTTACGGTAACAAAATCACCTGCTTTATGCGTTTTTGTGTCTTCTCGTATCCAAATAGTGTCGTTTTGTATCCTCGTTGGTAATTTTAAAGTCATGTTTAACTCGGAAATAACTTGTCCTGTTGGTAAGCCTGTATCTCCTTCGGGAACCCAAATGTCCACGGGCGTGATTTCGTTTGGTTTTGCAGGCACCATCCACTTATTTTCAATAAACACTCTTTTTAGATCAAAGATATCCAAGTTGGTAAACACGAAGCTGGATTGAGGAGGAATGTTTTTTATGATTTCGTCGAGATTAGGCTTATCCGATTCCTTCTTAAAAGCTTCAATGGCACGGGTTTGTAGCGATTTTTTAGACATCTTGATAATCGCTTTCCCTCTGAGCTTTTTCCTGATGTCTTGAATTTGCTTGTCGTTGATGCCAGCAACCTTAACAATTGCGATGGTGTTATATGTCCTGTATAAGTTGATTAATTTATTGACCTCATCGAGTTTCCATTGTGGAATTTCTGTTCTCTTTATCACTTTTCAACACCTCCTAATTTTATGGGTTGCCCCATTGTCGTTTTTAAAAAGACTGATTTGAAGTTGTTGTATTTATGAGGCATGAGATCCGCTACATAATCAACCACTGCTTTTATGTTAGCAAAAAGCTTATCTTGATCCATTGATTTTTTACCAATCTTTACCTGTACTATTGGATGCTTTTTAACGGCCACTCTAATAATCTTTTTGTACCTCTCAATTGCCGTATGAAGATCGTCTACCGAAGAAATTATCCCATAACCTGATGGGAATGGTTTCGGCATTTTTCCAACGGGTCCAAGGAATCGAGCCAAATATTTTGCAACATCCCTCATCATCTTGTCTTCTACAATGAAATACTCGTATTTTTTCACTAGTTTTTTCTTGACTTTCTTTTCCTCGCTATTTAAGCTTACTAACATATCTGAGTCAATCGTGTCGATTTTCATTTTTTTTGCTTCCATCAAAATCTCGTCGGATGCAATAACGCATATATTTGGTATGTCCTTTGTAATGATGTTGTTGGGCAAGATTAATTCTTTTTCTATTCGTTGTTTCGGATCTTTAAGATTGACATCCTTGAGATTGATTATGAAATCTACAGATTCGTCGAATTTTCGGATTTTATCCTTCTTTCCCTTCTTTTTCCAAACGGAATTCTCAATTGCGTCGTTTAATGACGCTTTTAGCATTTTATCTTCGAGTTTCATTTCTCAATCACGCCTCTCCCTTTTTAATGATGTCGTCATATTGCCCGGCATCAATAGCTTTTTGTAAGGATTTTGGATTTTGACCATCAACTGTAGCTCCAATCGATAAAGCTGTACCAATTACGGTTTTAACGCACGCTTTAAAAGTCTTATCAAGAAAGATATCTTGCTTTGCTTTTGCAACGTTAATGACCTGTTCCATCGAAAGATCTCCTAAGATCTCTTCTCCAGGGCTTTTTGAGCCCATTTCTACTCCTAATTCCTTAAGTAATAGACTGGCCGTGCTTGGCGTCTCTATGAAAATTTCGAATTGTTTTGTTTCGGGATCGCATAATATCCGAACTGGAACCGTCAATCCTTTGAAGATCTGGGTTTTATCGTTAATAGCGTCAACCACATCTTTGATGTTTATCCCCGTTGGCCCTACAGCCGGACCAATTGGGGGACCACCACTCGCCGATCCTCCAGTAACTAAAGCCTTTATCTCTAGCTTCTTTTCGCTCATTGTGATCCAAATTTTTCTTGTTTTAGATATCGTTAAGGACCATTTTCTAATTTAGGTAAAGTAGGCTTGTTCACTATCTTGTGAGTTCAACTGCTTCATTTCAATATCTCTTTTATATTGAAACCGTCCTTGACGTCCTAAGTTTATTAGAAATGGTTTAACTTAGTAATTACATAAAAGTTACAAAACTAAAATACTTTATTGAATTTTGATATTCAATGTTATAAGAACTTCAAGCGTATTATCATCGAAGTTTTTAATGTGGTGCTTAGTTTTATCATTTTAATGGTATGCTTGTCCCAATTAGGATCAATTGCAGTTCTTTTCCATAGCAAATGCCAATCCTTTACATTGATTTGCTCTGACCATTGAGGGAATTTGTTAATGGGATTTTTAACGCTGAAAAAAGCCGCTTTTTCTTTACCAATTTTTCTTGCTTCTCGATTGAATTTCTTCACGGCTAGCTTTGACATTGCATCAAAAATAATTTCTCCTCCTGGAAAACGAGTTGCCAAGGAACAAAATAAATTCTTGATTTCTTCCTCTTTGAAATAATATACAAGCCCTCCGGCAATAAAGAATACGCCTTTTTCCTTTATCCATTCTATATCTTTGAACCATTCCAGATCGAGTATTGATTTACTCACGCATTTATTTCGTGGTCCTTCAGGTATGTATTGTTTACGAAATTCTATCGCATCAGGTAAGTCCAAGTCATACCATTTTATCGTACCATTGTCAACTCTGAAAAATGTCGTATCTAATCCCGCTCCAAGATTGATAACTGTTGCTTCTGGGTATTCTTCCATGTATTTTTTTAAGGCCTTATCAAACTGTCGAGCGCGAACTAGTATGCCTAATGCTCTGAATTCATTCTTACCAGACAAAAATTTTTTAGTTGCTGTCATATCGTGTGTAATTTTTTCAACAATTTCAATGGCTAAATCGTCTTTTAAAAGAGATGGATATTTCCTTCCGTATGTAGCCCGAGCCCAAAGCGGACCTAACATGGTTTCTTGGAGTGAATCTTTTGGTATTTCCACATCGTTCATTTTATATACTCGATATCTTTAGATAAGAAGATTAACAAAATTACTTTCTTTTCCTTTTTAATTGGTTGATGATACCTCCATCTTGAAGAATCTTCATGAGAAATTTTGGTAATTTTTTGAAGGAAAATTTCTTTTGGGATGTTTTATTGATAATAATTCCCTTTTCAAGCATAATTTCAAGTTCGTCTAGGTTGTTAAAGTCGTTTTTGTCCCAATCAAGGGTAATGGCAGGTAATCCCTTATTTATTAAATTGCGAAAATAGATCCTCGCAAAAGATTTCGCAATAATAACCTTTATACCAAGTATTTTAAACACATTAACAGCCTCCTCGCGTGAACTCCCCGTACCAAAATTTTCTCCAGCAACTATAATATTTCCCTTCTCTACTTGTTTGACAAAGTTTGGATCCACGAATTCAAGTGTATATTTTGCCATTTCGTTTGGATCTCTCATTGTTAATGTGTGACTTGGTACTATATCGTCCGTGTTAATATCGTCACCCAACACATAAGCCTGTCCTTCTAATTTTTCTATCAGTTAAACTACCTCCCTGGGATCAGTTATTTGTCCTTTCAATGCGGAAGCTGCAACAGTAGCAGGTGAAGCCAAATAGATCCTCGCTTTTGGAGATCCCATTCGTCCTATAAAATTTCTATTAGTCGAACTTATACACACTTCTTCGGAGGCTAAAACGCCCAGATGACCTCCTATACAGGCCCCACATGTGGAATGAGTTACTACTGCTCCTGCATTCATAAAAATCTCGATTAAACCTTCTTTTAGGGCTTGCTTGTAGATCATTGTGGAAGCAGGAGTTATTATAAAGCGAATTTTTGGATGAATCATCTTTCCCTTCACGATCTTAGCTGCAATTCGCAAGTCTTCCATCCTACCATTCGTACAACTTCCAATAAATGCTTGGTCTATTTCAATACTATCCAAGTTCTTGACCAACTCCACATTACCGGGAGAAGAAGGTTTAGCTACAATTGGTTCTATATCTGAAAGATTGTATTCAAGATTTTTTTCGTATATCGCTCCTGGGTCTGGTTTTACGCACTTATAAGTTTGGTTCGTACGAGCTTTTATCCATTTTTCTAATTTCTCGTCTGGAAGGAAAACGCCAAATTTTGCCCCTGCCTCAACGACCATATTTGAAACGGTCATTCTAGAATCAATTGAAAGATCATTAGCTCCATGAAACTCTAAAGCTTTATAAATTGCTCCTTTAGTTGAAATATCTCCTATTATCTGTAATATTAGGTCTTTTGACATCACTCCCTCATTGAGTTTTCCATTCAACCTAACCTTATATGATTCTGGCACCTTAAACCATAATTTACCCGTCGCCATAACGACTGCCACATCTGTAGCGCCTATTCCCGTGGAAAGACAGTTAAATGCGCCATATGTAGTCGTGTGACTATCAGAACCAACGATAAGCTCGCCTGGACGGGCGAATCCCTTTTCAGGTAATACTTGATGGCAAATTCCAAGATTCATTTGCTCTCCATAATCGTGAATGAAATGATATTTTTTTGCAAAAGCACGAGCGTCTTGATGCATTTGAGCTGCAGATATCGTAGGTGCGGGTGTCCAGTGATCTAATATAAAGAATATCTTATTTGGATCCCATACGCTATCCAAGCCGAGTTTTTCGAATTCCACGTGAATTCTTCCTCCAAGCTGTTCATGGACCATTAATGTATCTATTTTACATTCAACAAAATCATCTGGAGCTATGTCATTGGTATCAGAATGATTTGAAAGTATTTTTTCAGCAATAGTCAGACCTATTTTAATCACTTCTTCCAGATACTTAATTAATTCTTATTACTATTGAAAATAAATAATGTATTAAATATTAATTTTCACGAGCATAATTCCTATAAGTAAGCAGGAATAACTATAAATGATATTATAGAATTTTTAAAACATCAATTTGTAAGTATCTATAGGCAAATGTCAAAAAAATACAATCTTCCACTTTATGGTCAATTATCTGTTACTTGTGGCATTTCTACTTTTCTAATGTTAATTAATCCCGAAAAAAACCAAAAATTTGCATCTTTTCTTGATGATATTTACAATGATGTTTCTTTTTTTATGAAACAAACTAAAAAGGAATTAAAGTGGTCTGTTGCTATTACATATATCTTATTAAAATCGCTAGGGAATAATCTATTGAATGAATTTTTATACAGAAACATTCCTGACATTGTCGATTATTATATGCCAATCGTCCATTACCAGCTTTCCAATAAAAATTTTTCAAAAGGAAATAAAGTAACGAAAAACATTCTCAGAAATAGCCTAAACACGATGAGAACTGATGCTGATCTCAAGATCTTGTTCTATTTATTTGGAGGAAAGTTTTTTCCTCAAAAACAAGATTCGTACGATGGAACGGGAGGATTATATTTTTCTAAAAAGGATTTCAAGCAAAAAGAAGGTAAGTACGAGGATAAAATTAATTTGTTAGGTAGACATCTTAATAGCAATAAGAGCAATACCACTGCTTGTATTGCCTTAAATGTTGGTTACCATTGGGTTGCGGTTAATGGTATTGATAAGAACACGATTGGAATAAATAATCCCTTGAGTTCAAATCCTACCAAGATACACATTACCAGTACAATTCCAGAACATTATAGGTTCTACTTGTTTAACTATAACCAAAAAAAAGCATTTATTCTTAAAGCAGATGTGAGGGAATTCTTAAAACGGGAAAAAACTCGAGAAAGATAATCTCGTTTAGGATTTTTCTCTTTTTTTTGATAATCATTATCGATATTCAATATCGTTCTCCTCACTATTTTACAGGCAGAAAGAAGGACTTCGGGATCGACCTTATCTGGAGTATCAATTTTGTTGTGTGTGTATTTTGCGGCCGCTCTCGTGGCAATATCTATTGCATCATAACCTCTTAAGTGAAAGGGTACGGAATCTAAGTGCGCACCAGTAGATAAATGAAATCCGTGGATTTCCAGACCTTCTATATTTGCTGCTTGATCTAAATAACTACCTAGTAGTGGAGAAATAACTTTTCGCGGGAGAATTCCATAAGACTTTAAATACCCTACCTTATTTTTATTTTTTCTATGTTTTGCTGAAGATATCATGTCTAGGTTGATCTGGAAAGTCCTCCCCTTGGTAAACAGACTTTCACGGTTATTTACGAAGATTCTTGATCCCATAGTGCCTAATTCTTCTGCTGAAAACTGACAAAACCATAAATTCATATTTTTCAGCGGACGATTCCTGAAATACGAACTAAGTTCAAACACTATAGCCATACCTGAAGCGTTGTCTAAGGCTCCAGGTGACTTGTTGTGAGTCGTAAGAAATAATAACAAGGCATTTGAAAATGAAAGAATGATCGTCCATCCCCATATTAATAGCTGAAATATTATGGAGAACCTTCCAAGATGACCTATCAATATCCCCATAAATAGTTGTATAAAGTAAAGGATTCCAAGAATAATTCCTCCAAAAAGAAAAATCCTGTATAGGACTATCCTCCATGCTGTTTTAAACGACTGGGATTTTGTATCTAAATGGGCAGATATCACTAAATCTCCAATATTTTTCAAATCATTATTTTGAGCAGGAATTTTTATAATAACATTCGTTGATGGGTGAGAGGTCCCAAAATATTCCCCCCAAAATCCTTTTTCAGGAGTCCTTAAACTCCTCACGATTAATAAAATGACAATAGAAATGACTCCAAACACGGCTAAAATGATAATTGGATTAATATACGCAAGATATAATAAGATTAAATATGATGTTAGACTTATTATCATTATGAGTTGGATGAGGGTTGTAGAATAGAAATCAGAAAATACAAACTCTTCTTTCTCAATGGTGTCTTCTTTAAATCCTATTTTTCTAAAAGTCTCTACACATATCTCTACTGCCTTTTTTTCTCCATCAGTTCCAGAGAGTCGGGGAAAACTGAATGTTTCCACATGTGCAAATAGTTTTTCTTTATCAAATTTCTCGTTTTGGGTGTTTTCTTTCATTTATCTCCCGTAAGATTCTATTCTCCCTTTATAATCTGTTCTTAATAACATGATTGATCTTTCTAGTTATTTAAATCAACAAATATTTTTTTTTGCTAAATCCGCAAAAATTCTGTCTATAATTCCTTTAAATTGTTATTAACAATCTCCTGAATTTTTTCTTGGACGAGTTCGATGACATCGTCTGAATTGATTACATTATATCCCTCTTCTCGTGCTCGTGATAAATATAAATTTCTAGCATCGTCTAAAAAAGTCACATCCTCAAATTTCTCTAATTCCTGCTCATTTTTACGCTTAAGAGATATTCTTGGATCGATATCCAGGATTATCGTTATATCAGGTTTTCCAACGTGTTGGTTTATTAATTTAACCCAATCTACGCTTATTTCCTTGGAAGATAAGGATTGATAAACTATAGAAGATTCGATGTACCTATCTGAAATGACAGAAATACCCTTATATAGGTTTTCTTTGATCTCTCTGAAATAGTGGAGGCTTCTATCTGCTGCAAATAATAAAGCATCTGTTATGGGAGATATGTCCTTGTCCTTCAGATATGTTCTTAAAAGCTTTCCTATTTTGTTATTAGAGGGCTCGTGAGTTAAGTGAACTTTTAATCCTTTGGATTCTAAGTATCCCTTGAGAATAATGCTATGTGTGGAACTCCCACTTCCGTCAATACCGTCCAATACAATAAATAATGGTTTATACAGCATCGATAGTTTTTATAAATTATTGTGTAATATAAGACTTAATGAAAGATAAAGATAAGCAAACAATCGTTAAGAAGGGAGGAAAAATATACTATCCCTTTTGTAAGAAGTGTGGTAAGGAAGTTAAGCCAACAAGAAGAATAAATAACGACCTCTACTACCATATATGGGTTATAGGAATCGTGGCTAGCTTAGGAATCGCCCTCCCAATTTTTTTGATATATCATTTTTATTTTAAACCAAAAAATTATTGTCCACGCTGTCATAATTCAGTAAAATTATACAAATCAAGGGATAAATTTCCTGGATCAAAAGCCCAAATCCATAGAATTGTCAAAGAGATAGACAATAAAAAAATACAATACATTTCATGTACTTATTGTCATGAAAAAATTGATGAAAAATCCATATTCTGTCCTATTTGTGGAACACCCCTCGAAAAAGATTAAAATTTTAAGTGAAACTTGTTTTTATTCTAATGGGTATACAATGAGTATTACTAATAATATAGGATACTGCAATCATTGTCAACAAAATGTGCTATTAAAAAGAAAGGAATTTGATGTTTGTCTGGCCATCATCCTAGTTTTTTTTACAGCAGGAATTGGTTTACTGATTTATTTAGCTATATATCACTCTAAACCTCCAGATAGGTGTGTTCATTGCAATTCGCTTTGTTTTCCTCAAGTTACAGCCAAAAGTAGCAATAGCACTATTCAAAATAACAATATTGCTCCTAAAAATCCTTATATCGTTCAAGATCAAAAACCGAAAGAAATTCAAATGCCCCAAAAAATTGAAGAAGAAATTCCACCTGAAAAGGGATATTGTGGATTTTGTGGTGAAGAAATCACGCCTGGGACTAAATTTTGTCCTTCTTGTGGAACAAAACTCTAATATTGGTAAGAAGTTATTAGAATTTTCATTTTTACTTCCTTTTTTTATTTATAATAATTGGACTATAGATCCTTTTTGTATTTCAGATTGTATTGATATTACAAGTAATTAAAAAATAATTTAGTGAAAAGATATGGAAACACAATCATGTCAAGAAATTAAGGAACCAACTCCATTAGAAAAAGATGAGATTAATTGGTGCTTGGTTATCCTCCTTGGTATCTTTACTGGTGGGATTGGAGTTATTATCTATTTTGCCATATATTTCTCAAAACCACAAAATAAAAGAACGACTTTTTACACTACACAAGTTGTTTACAAGCCTACAGAAAAGCATAATCCTTACATTCTGGAAAAGACTCCTGGGGAAGAATCAGATGAAGATATAGTACAATTTTGTCCAAGTTGCGGTGTAAAGTTGGAGAGATCTAAATCGAAATTCTGTCCTTTCTGTGGAACGAGTGTTATATGACTGATTTATTTTCTTTTTCTTAAATTTATTACTTCTTTTATTGTTTCAATAATTGTTGACTCAACTGGGGTGCACCCCTTAATAAAATGTCCCTTATCTTTAAATGAAGCGGTGCAATTACCGATTAGGAAAGTATCGTCGTAAAGGTCTGATTTATTAATTCCTTTCCCGATTGCTAACCTTAACGGTTTCTCTGGGGTGTAATGGGTATCAATTAATTCCTTGTTATTTTTTAATAGATTGAACACGGTTGATAAGCAAGCAGAACACGATTCTATATCAATTAGGTGTACGTTGTTATAATTTATCGAAATTGATTTAGGAGGGGGTTTCAACTCCTGCGTGAATGGTTGGATGTTCGAAGGGATTGTCGTAAT
>JBHLMB010000012.1:12813-14558 GCA_048938565.1 Promethearchaeota archaeon
TAAATCGTATTATAGCGGATGTAATAAAACCTTATGTAAGTTATTATTATGTTAGTTAAGTATATTTGCAATTAAACTAAGATGGGGGACGTCATCTATAGTCCATTTTGGTTGGGTTAATGCAAGTGCTACTATATCTGCTGCTAAAAAATCAGTTGATCCTATAATCATATTGAGTTGTACCGGTGAGCCCGACGATGGTCCCATGCCTTCCTGAGCAATGGAAGCATCAACAATTGCTAGGTCAGGTTTCATCACATGCACTAAATCTGCTATGGCAATATCTAGTTCTTTAATTTTTTTATTATTCATTTGAAGTTTATGTAGAATCTCGACATTTTGAAGGTGATGTAGGTTTTTTTTAGTGTTTTTATAGATAAGACCTTTCATATTTTTGAAGCTCAGTGATGCTCCACAATGCATGTGAAATTTTAAAACTGGTATAGATATAATATAATCAAATTCGTAGAAATAACCTGTTAATTTTATTTTTTTCAGAATATTTCCTTTTGGAATCTTGACATCCAGGGGTGGCCTATCGTCTAAATCCAAGAATTTAAGTCCTTTTTCTTTTAATAAATTTGTATAGCCTGATTGCTCAAATGCTTTTATTGTATTGGTATTGATAATTGGAGAATCTCCAATAAAAAAGCTTGCATCGAATCGTTCATTTAGATAATAATACACTGCACTCACGACTTCGGGATTAGTAGTAATTCCTTGCTTTGGAGTCGTTTCTCTTCCCACATTAGGTTTAAGCAATATTTTTTTGCCGTTTAAGTCCGGAATTTGGAGCTTATTGAGACATTCATTTACCGCCAGAGCAATCTTTTTGTTTGAAGCAATTGATACTGTGGATTTTGCGTTGTCTTGCATTATTCAATACCGAGAAATTCAATGATTTTACTTTTCATGAGGGCGGCATTTGGAGATTTTCCCGTCCACCATTCAAAAGCGAGAACACCTTGATTTACAAGCATGTCAAGACCTCCAAGCGTCTTACATCCTTTTTCTGACGCATCCTTTAACAAAAGGGTTTCAAGAGGATTGTAAATGACATCAAAAACGAATAGTCCATCGTGTAATAATTCTTTTGGAAAGGGAGATTCGTCTATTTTAGGATGCATTCCTATTGGTGTTGCGTTTATGAGGATATCAATGCCATCTATCTCGTTTTTTAACAATTTGTAATTCACTAGCTTGCCTTCAATATTTGCTCCCATGTTTTCTTTTATCTCATTAGCAACTGATAATGCGCTTTTTTCAACGATATCCGTTACGATTATTCTATTCGCATCCTCAGATAAAACATACGCAACGGACCTTGCTACACCTCCAGCACCTAAAAACAATATATTTTTATCCGATATAGTACATCCTGCGTCCAATAGGGCCTTTCTTGCCCCGCCTGCGTCTGTATTCTTAGCTTTTAATATTCCATTATCGTTTTTTATAGTATTGATTGCGCCCATTTTTATGGAAACCTCATCAACCTCGTCTACATATTGAATGACGGCTTCTTTATGGGGGATTGTAACATTCATACCTTTTATCCCTAACGCTCTCATTCCTTCTATGGCGTGCTTAAGATTTTCAGGTCTTACATCATAGGCTATATAAACATAATCAAGTCCCAATTCGTCTAAGGCAGGGTTCCACATCGTAGGAGACATACTATGCTCGACGGGATGCCCAATGAGACAAAAAGTCTTGGTTGATCCTGAGTATTTTAAAACCATAAAAAT
>JBHLMB010000434.1:0-3587 GCA_048938565.1 Promethearchaeota archaeon
TTATTTTGGCGTTTAAGAGGTAGAGTATGAGGCATCCCAGCTTAAAAGAGAGTGCTTATAACCTTATCAAGAACAATCCAGGGTTGTATTTGCACAGGATTATAAAAATTTTAGACCTTCCAAACCATGTTATCACATGGCACTTAGACATCTTGGTGAAGTTTGGACTAGTAAAAAAAGTATTCATGGATAATCACGATGTATATTTTCATCCAAAAGTTAATCCTGCGGAATATTTCAAAACATATATATTATCCAATCCAAAATGTGAGCGGATTCTTACTTTCATTGAGTTCCAAGGTAATGGTAGTGAAGTTACAAAAACGGGAATTTCAAAAACCTTAAAAATTCATTATAACACGGTCACCAAATATCTACTAAAACTTGAAAAGCTGGGTTTTATTAAAAAAGAAAAAGTCTTACATAAAGTATATTATCGCTTGAAATAGCGAATTTATTTATTTTCCATAATTAAAATTATTTCATTTTTTATATTTATTTAAGAGTTCATCAGGAGTAAACACTCCATCTTCCGTGATTATTCCGGTAACTAATCGAAATGGAGTTATATCAAAGGCGTAATTCAAGCATTCGACACCTTCTGGAGTGATCTGCAACTTACCCAAGATCTTGCTTACTTCAGTGCTGTCTCTTTGTTCAATAGTTACATCGTTAATAGTTTCGTCTAGTGATAATGTTGAAATAGGAGCTGCTACATAAAAAGGTATGTCATTATCTTTTGCAGCGAGAGCAACTAGATAGGTACCTATTTTATTAAAAACGGCATCAGAAGTCACTCTATCAGTACCTACAATAATTTTATTCACTTTTCCAAGCATCATCAATAAACCAGATGATGTATCAGAGATTACTTTAACGGGTATCTTATCGTAGTGGCATTCATAGGCTGTTAGTCGAGCACCTTGTAAGCGCGGTCTTGTTTCGTCAGCAATCACGCTTATATTTTTACCTTTTTCTATAGCAGACCTAATAGGCGCCAAAGCAGTTCCATATTGGACTGTAGCTAATGATCCAGCGTTGCAATGGGTAAGAACCACGTCCCCATCTTCTAATAGGTCACTACCAAATTGTCCAATACTCTTATTAACATTAATATCTTCCTGTGCCATCAACTTCACTTCCTCGATAACCAACTCTGAGATGGAGTTTGGATCGTCGTAAGGAGAATTAACGATTTTCCATATTCGATCAACAGCCCAAAACAAGTTTGAAGCAGTAGGTCGAGTATTTCTTATGTGGTTTGCAGCTTCTTCCATAGATGTCAAGAACTCTTCTTTTGGGAGTTGATTGTATTCTATTGTTGCAAGTGCCATGCTCATTGCTGCAGCAACTCCTATTGCGGGAGCACCCCTAATATTCATGATTTTTATCGCAGATGCGACATCTCTATAATCCTCGAAGATTAAAAAATTTAATTCGTGTGGTAAGACCGTCTGGTCTATCATCTTTACTTTATTTTCATCAGTCCATTCAATCGAGGGAATCATGTGATCTCTAAATGCATGAAGCTTTAAAAAAAAAATTAAAATATTTTTTCAAAGGAATTCATTTTTCAAGAAAATGTCATTGAAAATCCGTGATCATGCCACAATTTTAAAAAAATTGGTTGGATTTATTAGCTTTGCCGCTTGATCTTCAATTGAATACTGTAAATTTCAAAAAATTTACTTATTAGGGGAAAAATAAATGAAAAAAGGAAAACGGAAAATTAAAACGAGGAAAAAAAAGAATAAATACGAAGAAGCTTTAAAATCTTTTGGAAAATTCACCGAAATCATTTCAACAATGAAAAAGATCTCGGAGGGACTGAAAAATACGGCTAGGGTTTTAAAAACCAAAACATTAGCGAATCTAAATAATGTCTCAATGAATTTAAAGAAAACTTCAAGAAATATTGAAGATATTAAATCTAAAACAATTGAATTAAATCTTCCCTCTTTAAAAATTTATGATGGAGAAGATTTAGACTTAACTTGTGAGGAGAATTGAGTATAACCCTTTTCTCATTAAAAAACTCTGAGTGGTGCATATCATTTATTTTAATAAACCATTTAGAAATTTTCTAATTTTTATTTTTCTTATTTCTATATAAGAAATGAACATTGAAAAACCTCCAAAAATAATCAGATCTCCGATTATATCTTGTTCTCGAAGAACCGATATTCCTGCGTTTTTAATGGATTGGCTCATTGATATGATTAAAATCGGTTATGTTGATGTTGTAAATCCTTACAATAAAAACCAAATCTCTAGGATATCTTTAAAACCAAGTGATGTGAAATGTTGGGTTTTCTGGAGTAAGAATTTTAAAAATTTTATCGAGGCATTTCAATCAAAAAATAGGCTATTTAACCAATATAATGGATATTATTTTCAATTCACGATTAATTCTCCTTCAGAATTGGAGAGAAATGTGAAAATCTCACTTGAGGAGCGATTCAAGCAGTTAGAATGGCTTTTAGAGCAGTTTGGAGATCAATCTGTTAGTTTTCGGTTTGATCCTATTATTTTATATAAAGATCAGAATTCTAAAATCATAAAGAGTAATTTAGAAAAATTTGAGTATATTGTAAAAAGTGTTGCTTCCCTTGGAATCAATGAAATGATTTTTTCCTTTGCCACGCTTTATTCTAAAGTAAAGAAAAGAATGAGAAAAAGAAACAAGGTTCCTATAGAACTTAGTTTTCAGAAGAAAAAGGAAATATTAACAAAACTTTTACAGGTTTGCAATAAAAATAACATAAAAATGAAAGCATGTTGTCAACCAGAATTAGTTCAAATTGAAGGAATTGAACAGGCACATTGTATTGATGCTTATAAGATTGAAAAAATAACAGGATATGAAATTCCTAAAATAAAGGATACGGGTCAAAGAGAAAACTGTGGATGTTATAAATCGCGTGATATTGGAGGATATGATGGCATTTTTCGATGCAAGCATGATTGTGACTACTGTTACGCATCTCCAAGAAAAGAGTGAAATTATCAAGAGAATATATATTTAGAATAATTACATTTATAGTTATTACTAAGAAAAAAAAGCAATAATGATGATTGTTAAAATAAAGTACGGAATTGCTGCTCTTATTGTTGTCATGCTTCAAACAATATTGAAAGCAATAGGTATCATAATTACAGGCAGTTTAAGTTCAATGAGCGAAACCATTGATACTTTTATTGATATTTTTTTCGTATCTATTTTCCTATATTCAATGATCCAAAGCCAAAAACCTGCAGATTACGAGCATATGTACGGTCACTCAAAGATCGATCCCATTGGAGCTTTAATTCAAGGTACCATTTTAATCGTAATATATTCATTACTAATCTTTAACGCAATCGAAGCCTTTCTAGCAGATACCTTCGAGGTTGATAATCCTGGATTAGGATTAATAATTTTTGCCATATCTTTTATAGTGAACATAATATTTTCTCGTTTACTCATTTGGAAAGGAAAAAAGAAAAAAAGCCTTCGTATATGCAGATCCCCCCTGGCAGTATGGAAACACCTGGCAAGGCGGCGGCGAGAAGTTTGGGCGGCGCTGGACGGCGGCAAAGACGCATTA
>JBHLMB010000435.1:0-3585 GCA_048938565.1 Promethearchaeota archaeon
ATCATCGTCATCGTAATCTACATCCATATCGTCGTAATCGTCATCATCGTCCCAATCTACTTCGTTCTTGTTTTTCTTTGGTCCATTTATATTAAATCGCGTCATTTCTTCTTCCTCCAATATAGATTTTTATTAGGGATATTAAAGAACCTTTAAAGTTCAAATAGATCTATAACTATTTTTCTATTTAAACTTTTCTTCTTGGACAGGACATTATTAGTATCTCTTTCTTTTTCTCTATTGGGGTATAAAAAGATAGTTACATTTAGATTAATGATATTTTTGGAGATAGGCGTGCTTCTTAGGTTTAAATATGAGAAAGCTACGAGTATAGAGGACTTGTATTAAAGTCACTCCTAAACTATCTCTATAGTCTAGAACCTTTATCTATAGTAGATTTGGATAGTTCTTTTAATTCTTGCTTTTCAACCTTTTGTACCGTAAAGAACTAGGCTTGAACCGGGAACTCTAAAAGGAAGGCGTTCTTCCAATTTCGCTAAAAATTTGAAGTGTTTAATCAGTTTTTTTGTCGGATTTAAGCAATCTAAGAAAGTACAAGGGATTAAACTTGTGAGGGAATGAATTGACCATTTTTTCTTTATTATTAGACCATATTTCATCAAAACTGTTTTTAAAACATGTGGCGTAAATAAGTGAAGCTTCATATTTATCGGAGCATTGTATTCACCAAAAGGAAAATTAATCCAAATACTTTGAGTTGTTTTTTTTTTTAGAAATTTAAGAATAGCTGAGTGGTCTTTATTATATTCAAATTTGCCCTTTAAAAAGGGATCTAGAATATACCATAAATTATTGAAACTCCATCGATTTTCTACTTCTATAAAAAATGTACCATTAGGCTTTAATACTCTTGCTATTTCTGATAAAACTTTCTCGTGGTCTGGAACAAAGCTTAAAGTACTTCCACAACAATTCACATGATTGAACTCCATTGCATTATAATCTATACTCATTGCATTGCCAACAAAAAACTTTGGTGGTATATATTTACCCCTTCCAGTATTATTTTTAATACAATTTCTAATTAGATTATTATATCGCCTTACATAGTCGTAATATTCAGGAAATAAAATCATATTCTCAGGATTAAAGGATTTTATTTTTTTTTTTGCCATTTCAATCAAGTTAGATGCAATATCTAATCCGTGGACTTCACATCCTGCCATTGCATAAAGGAATGACTGAAATCCCGTACCGCATCCGACATCTAATACTTTTTCAGGATAACCATTACTCAATACACTAGACGCTATAAAGAAATGAAGACGAGAGAATAACCAAGAATACCACAAATCTGAGAGAGAGTCGTACTCTCCCGCCATATCATCAAAAATATTCTCGACGCTTTTCATATTTGATGATTTCTTATTGTTAAAAATATTTTAAAGATTGTTTAAAATTGAAATAATTGGATTTATATGATAAAAATTGCTGCTGCTAGTACAGTTAACCATTCGTTTTCTTCTCTAACCGTTGCAAACCCTGTAATGTTTTTGGTTTCAACAATTTTTCCATCCATTTGATATATTTCTTTTTTCTCGTCATAATCTGCTTCAGGATCAAACTTAACTCCTAAAGTGGTAGCTAACATTTCTGCGGCTAAATCTTCAGCAAATTCACCTGCACTCTCAGGTTTCACTCCAAATGCATGATGCTCGCTTAAATAGCCGTAAGTTTTTCTATTGGCAGGTTTTGCAACACCTATAGACGCAACGACTAGCCTGTTATATTCATTACTACTTGCCTTACTCATTACGGCATAAACAATCTGCCCTGGACGAAGCTGAGCTAAACCATCTTCAGGAGGAATTTCAATGCAATATGGTGGAAAAATAGAACTTACTTTAACTAAATTGTATTTTGCGATTCTAGCATCTCGTAAAGCCTGTTCAAACGAACCTAATTTGGATTTGTGGTATCCAACTCCTTTAACAAAAAACACACCTTTAGGAACGAGAGACATTTTAACGATAACCCAGTTTGTTTGTATTTATCATTTATTATTTAGGAGATATTTTCTATATTAATAAATCTATCGAATAGAATTTATATAGTGAAAATTATGGAGTTTTAAATATATATTTCCCTTTATCAAAAGCATAGCAAAAATCAGCTTCATTTTCTTGATAATTAAGTGCATTATAACTAAAAAAAATGATATAAATAATAATATAGACGATTTAAATAAGTGATCTTAAAAAATGGGATAAATTATAATAACTTGATGAGATTATTAAAAGATGTACTTTTTATATAATAAGAGATTATTAGATTTGGATTATTATACATATAAACCACACAATCTACTAAATAATGTACTACTAATGACGCCGCATAGTAAAGACGATTATTTAAAGAGAAAAATTAAAGCATTCAATGTTAAAAATGTAAATGATATAGAAGATTTGTTATATGCTTTAAAAGAATGCAGTTTTCAAGGGAGAAATCTAGGTCTGGCTCTAGATATTCTTGAAAAAATGTGTACTGATAAAAAAATTTTAACAGTTTTAACATTAAGCGGTGCAATGGTTCCTGCAGGAATGGGAGAACTCATATGTGTTTTGATTGAAAAGAAGCTCATTGATGTAATTGTTTCGACTGGAGCTAATATCATTCACGATTTTGTGGATGCGTGTACTGATATCGGGCATTATATAGGAAATATTAATGTATCTGATGAGGATCTACATAAGTTAAAGATAAATAGAATATATGATACTTTTCTTCCCGAAGATAATTACGATATAGCCGAAAAACAATTACTTAAAATTATCAAGACTATTTTTATTGAAAAGATTATTCACATAACTCCCTCAGAATTATTGCGGAAAATAGGAGAAAAGATTGAAAATCGATCGATCCTTTCAATTGCTTCTAAATACAATGTACCTTTATTTGTTCCTGCTTTTTCAGATTCTGAATTTGCCTTGAATCTAATCAAGTATGTTGTAACGGATGGATACGATTTTCAGTTTGATATTTTAGGAGATGTTCAAAAGTTCGCAGGAATTATCAAGAAAGCAAAGGAAACTGGAACAATAATAATAGGGGGAGGAGTACCAAGAAATTGGGCTCAACAAGTATTCCCTTTGCTTGAACAGTTAGATAAGAGGATTTCTAGAGGTTACGATTACTCTATTCGCATACACACGGCATTAGAGTACGACGGAGGGCTTTCAGGATGCACGATATCAGAGTCAAAATCTTGGGGAAAATATTCAATAGACGCAAAGTATGCAAGCGTCTGGTGCGATGCCACTATAGCCTTCCCGCTTTTAGTAACTGGTCTATTACAGAGATTAAAAAAGTCTGAAGTAGTTGGGAACCCTCGTTAATTATAGTCTTTATATCTGAAAAGATCTTTCAAAACATTAAAAAAACGATCAAATGAAGGATTAAAATAGTATCTATTTTATCTAAAACCATAATTGATCTATAGTAAAATTTTAAATAATAACTCATACAGTAATACTTAGACCAATTATTAAAATCGAGAGGTGGAGTCATATCACGAAGGTCTTAAAAAGAAATACCCATAATAGAATTGGTTTCAGTATTTTTCAA
>JBHLMB010000436.1:0-3580 GCA_048938565.1 Promethearchaeota archaeon
CCACGCCACACCGCATACTTCCCTGTTTCTGCCTCATAATCCTCCATCTCAGGTGTTTTTTCTATTTTTTCATCCTCTGGGTTATAGTCGTCTGAATCGTTTGAATCGTTGGCCATTTCTTCACCAAATTTCTAATTTAAGTTTCTCAATCTCAAAAAAATTTATCAAAAAAATTTTTGATAAAAAATTTTTATCAAAAAATTTGATCTCAAATTTATAGAATATTGAGTTCTTTTTAAATAATTTGTAAAAAATTACTGTTATAAACTTTATTGCGAAGTTTAATAAGTTTTTAATAATAATAAAATTCTGAATGGACCGTTATGATTTGGGGTAAAAAAATTCTAGTTTTTCTTGACTAACATGTCAAAAAGGAAATCAAAATCTGAAAAATTAAATGGTTTTAAGATGTAGCCATTAGCTCCCGTATCTTCTAATCTACTCTCCACTTCAGTACCAGAAATCGCTGTTAAGAAATAGACAGGTATATCCTTATATAATTCATCTGATTTAAGCGTTTTACAAATATCATATCCACTAATATCAGGTAAAATGATATCCAACAGTATTAATTGGGGTGTACCGTTTTTTAACTCCTCTATCCCCTTAAATCCACTGGCTATTCCTTTACAAATAAATCCCTTACTCTCAAAGAAACTCGAAATTAGCTTTATCGTAGATGGATCATCTTCTATTAAAAGAATATCGTATTCCGAGCCATGCCCCTTAATATTATCTAGAAAATTGATGATTTTATTCTCAAGATGGATGCTCTGTTCAAAGATATTCCTAATGGTAGATAACACTTCCTCGGAAAGAGTCTCCTTATGAGTCTCAAGAAGCAGTTGAGAATAACCCTTTATCGAAGTTAATGGTTCCTTAAGCGCGTGCGAGATGTTTGAAACCGTGCCCGGGCTAATTTTATTGTTCCTATCCTCAATAAAATGCCGCACTGACTCTCTTATGAGCTTTGAAATCGTCGTGTATCTGCTATTCTCAAGAAATTCAGTCCATTTCGTCTTGGTATCTTCTGAAACATATAAAGATATGCGCTCCTTATCTCGATTATAAACTTTTTCCCCTTTTTGCCATCGCTTAAAACCCTCAGTGACAATGCCGCGCCATACTGCATAGCGTCCCGTTTCTTGTTCATATTGCTTCATCTCCTCGGTTTTTTCTATCTGTTCTTCTTCCCGCATGTCGTTAACGTTGTTTATCATTTTGTGATTTGACGTATCCTCATTATTTTCAATGAACTTCTCTTCTGGCATGTCCTTTTTGATTTGAACCACTTTTTTCACAATTTTTTATAAATTTTACCACAGACGAAAAAATACTGGTGACTACCAAAACTCTTTATAAAGACTTAATAAAAGTCCGATTATAAAAAGTTAATTATATCCAAAAGCTGAGAGGCTTTTTTGTCCATGCGCAGTTTTTGACCACAAATTGAGAACTCAAAGTTTCCATAAATTGTGTAAAAATTTAAAATCACATATCTATGAACTATGGATTAGGTTTTTTTTGAGATATGAACAGATCGAACCGCGCATCCGAGAAACAACGTTATTAGAGATAGAAAGGGCATATTGTTTAAGAAAATAAAAATAGTAACTATATATATAAGAACCACGAAAGAATTAGTATAGTTTGTAAAAATTAAGCATAGAGATCTATTATCTAATAAAAACTAATTATTAAAAGAGTGGTCTTATGAAATGTAAAAATTGTGGAAATAATTGTCCTCCCCGAGCTAAGTTTTGTCCAACGTGCGGCAAGGAGATTCGCTCTCAGGGAACAAAAAGTAAATCACGTACTACAGGATATATATTTATTATTTGGTTGATCACAGTTTGTATTCTTGGATTTTTCGCGGTTTTAATACCATATCCTTCGAATATAGGTATTTTAGTAATTTTAGTACTCATTCTTATAATAGGAGGACTATGTATAGGCGCTTTAGTAGAGGATATGATGACCAGAAAGTGAACTCGAAGTGCAAAAAAAAGTGAAATTCATATTTTCAAGAGACTTTAAGTAAAAAAGGAATTTAGATTCATAATTCTTAAAGAATTTCAAATTTTTAAGCAAAAAATGATTGATCCAATCTCTCTAACTGAAGGGGTGCAAAAAGCCGTATGTAGGGTTGGCTCGAAGAAGTACTATCGTTTCCGTAAAGCGCGCTTTTATGGCGGTGTGGCCACTGCTGACTGTATGGGGTGCAATTTACGGTGTGCTTATTGTTGGAGTCAAAAAAAGGTGTGGCATCATGAAAAATTCGGGGATTATTATACGCCGTATCAAGTAGGAGAGAAACTGCTCAACATGAATGTTCCGCTCATACGAGTAAGTGGCGGGGAACCGACCATTTGTAAGGATCATTTACTTGAACTGCTAAGATTAATTCCAGAAAACAAAGTATTCATCCTTGAGACGAATGGTATTTTATTAGATGAGAATTATGTTAAGGATTTTAGCAAGTTTAAGAATATCTATGTAAGAATCTCCTTGAAAGGAGTCGATGAGCCTACATTTGAGCAAATTACTGGTGCCGCTGGAAGATTTTTTAAGAACCAGTTACACTCATTAGAGTTGCTTGAAAAGTATGGAATTGACCATAGGGCAGCTCTCCTTGTGGATTTATTCACTGAAGAACAAATTGCGAGTCTTGGAATCCCTGATTTAGAATATGAAACATTAATTACCTATCCGTTTGTCATGAAGGGTTTGAAAAAGAGAGGAATTACATTAAAGATCAGGAATCTAAGTGATGATTAATCCGATTTCTCATCAAAAATTTTTTATGGTAATCCAGTGAAATTCCCAGCGGTAAAAAAAGGTAGAGTTTTATCTATCAGGTTCTTTTAGAATAAAATAAATCCCTCCATGTATTACCAAACTCAAGAATTTACGAGTGTTGTATTTGCGGGCTAATGAAATAGAAACCATCCCATATGATATCACCAAACTCAAAATTCTGAAAGAATTGGACTTGTTTTGCGATAACATACGCCATATCGATGAGTCAATTCGTCCCTTTTTAGAACAGCTTGAGAAGTGTGAAAAATTTTCTAATTGGCAGAATTCTTCTTATTGAAGAAGAATTTTATAAATTTAGAAACACGGGCTATTCTATATATTTAAATATTTTAATCAATAATTATATACTGATAAAAATCAATATGATCTTATAGCTTAATAATGACTTCTATCCATGATATAAAACTCTATGTGGAAAATCTCATCGTATTGGATGAAAATGCGAAAATCGAATAGCTAAAAAAAGAAATTGTTTAGAGGAATGCCAGATTTAGACCTCATTGAAAAGTGTATTTCCTTAGAAAAGCAATTGTCATACTATAGGTTATGGGGTAATTTAGTACCCGAAAAGTCTTTCTTCTCTAACTTGCGAAAGGTATTATCCGATATAGAATGGGATATCCTAAGAAAGGCAGTATATAAAAAAGATCACTATAAATGCGTTATTTGCGAGGCACAAGATCTACAATTAGAAGCCCATGAATCCTGGCACTATGACTATCACAATTCGATACAACGTTTAGAGGATATCATTTCATTG
>JBHLMB010000437.1:0-341 GCA_048938565.1 Promethearchaeota archaeon
TCTCGTTGACGACGATAAAACAATATACATATGGGTTGGATTAGATGTACCTCAGGTTCTCAAGGACATTACGGCAGAAATCGCTAGAAAACTAGATAAAGACAGGGGAGGATCGGCAAAAATACTCATAATGAAACAAAACCGTGAATATGGCTCTTTCTTAGCATTGATAGATCAGCTTAGAAAAGGAATAGCTCCCGAGCAAAAAATAGAACGACGTCCCGAACTGGAGCTGGAAGACCCTGACCTCGTAAAGTGGCTTAATCAACTTAAAAAATATCGTAAACCCGCTCCCGATTTAAAATATGTCGTGTTTAAGGAGGGATATCCTAAAACAGAAG
>JBHLMB010000437.1:351-3577 GCA_048938565.1 Promethearchaeota archaeon
TGATGAAGAAAAAGAAGACAAAATCAATTTTGAAAACCAGATTAAAGTCGCAGCCTATTACCTTTCTCGGGAGGGGTACGATTATAACGAACTTGCTTGGCTTCTTTCTGAAAGGATTGCCAAGCATACGCTTCGTTTAGCTTCGATCGAGGATATCCGGAAAAAAGCCGAAGAAATATTTAATTCCAGTAGCACTTACGACGAGCTATGCTGGTTGATCGCAGAAATTGATATTATGGAAAAACTTGGATATTTAAAAAAAGAAAAATATTCTATATTCCAATAAAAATCCTTATCGATATCTTTTTCTTATTTTAGTATACATCCTATCATAAAAAATGTTATTTTAAAAAGAATTATATTAGATTTAATTCATTGAAAAAGGAGCTGACTTTCAAATTTCTATGACATCGTTTTTTACGAAGGTTTTTGTGAGTTCTACTTCAAAATTTTCAAATTCTTTTTTAATTTTCAAATGTTTTAAATTATTTGTGGTGATACCCAAGTAAAATATGATATCTCCTCGAGCAGTATCAATTGTATATTTTTTCACATATTCTTTTTGATCATTGAAAAAGGAAGTTCTTTCAGAAAATTGAGCTTTTTTATCCTGTAATTCTTGAAAGAATATTAGATCTTCGCTAATTTTTGAAGATATTCGTTCCTCAAAATCTTTCGAATCAAATAAGTCTCCATAATAATCTGAAATTATTAGGCCCGAATCGCTATAAAGTATTACATAACTACAGCCGAATTCCTTACCAAGAGCCTGGATATAATTATGAAGGGCTTCTAATCTTAGTAATTGATTTAAAGAATGAGATAACGCTTTAGATAAGGAAGAAATATCGTAGTAAGAAGTGTCGAAAAATTTAAAGTGCATTTCTGGATTTCTATCTTGGATGCATTTAGCGAGTCCTTCTCTGCGTTTAATATAATCTGGATCGTTTCTGATTTTGGGATCAAATTTTGAGAAGCACACATAAAAATCGTTTTTGTATCCCAAGTCTTTATAGATCGCAAGGATCTTGTTCAAATAGTTTAAGGAATCTTCGAATTTTTCTTTATCTTGAATGTCAATCATGTAGTATAAAAAATCTGTTTCTTCGAAATAAACTAAATTTTTAACATATAGCCTGCGGTATTTTTCTTGACCTCCCATATCCCAAATATTGATATTATATTGGTTTAAGAAATTGAAGGCGTTAAATTCAATGAGCTTCGTTGGAACTAGTTCCTTAACAAACTCGAAAAAATTATATTTTTTTCTTAAGGCAATCAAAAAGCTGGTTTTTCCTGCATTGTCCAACCCCGCGAATGCTATTTTCACTTCTTTCAATATAAGGTGTCTCTTAATGCTTTTATAGATAATGTTAGGGGTGTTCTTTATATGATTGTAAGTTGGTTTTAAAACTTAAAAGTTTTTCTCAATCCATTCTTCGAATTTTACTTTTCTCAGTTGTTCTGCCCATAAGAACTTGAGATTACTAGTATTGGGAAGGATATTTTCCTCTTTAAGTAAAGCGAATAGCTTTTCGATTGCTTTTTCGATGATGAGTACATAAATAGATACTTTATGGTCTATATCATCTTTCAATTGGTTAAGTTCAAATTTTATTTCCCTTATTACGCTTGACCAATTTTTAGCTCTTTTATTGATAGAAGTATTTAATACCTTAATATCTTCTATTTTATAGATAGGAAAGGTTAAATTATATTTTTTTCCATCTAATTTAATTAAATCGTTCCATTCCAAGTTCAATAAATGATTTTCTAAGGTTTTTTTAGACCATTGATAAGTTATATTGCATTGATATTCTTGTTTGCTAATTAAAAGTGGTTTAGGAGAGAAATTAATAGTTTTATATAGTTCATCATAGGTTTTTGGCCCCTCTGATAATTTAATGAGAATTTCTCTTCGGACTTTATTTTCTACTAACCATGGTATTTCTGCATCGTCCCATGGCTTGTTCGTAGCAAAATCAAACCAAGGTTGGCTCTCATCAATCTGAATTCTTCCTTTAAACTGATAATCGTTATATTTCGTATTTTCTTTCATAATAGGTCATAATTTCTTGTAATTTTAACAATTCATTCGCCTAACATTGCCTCTATTAAAATCTCAGTGGCTTCTTCTTCTGTTAGTCCCTTAGCCATTATCTCGTCTAACCATTTTTGAGGAAACCTACCAAGTGAAGCCTCATGAGACACGCTTGAAGTCGGATCTGTTGCCCTAATAAATGGACGGGCACGACAAATTGACCCTTTTCCAAGCACTATTTCACTGCATTCTACGTGACCATTACATTGCGGTGCGTTGCCTTCTGTTATGCCATACATCAAAACTTCTCCACCGTCTCGAGCGGCAGCCTTCATCTTTAAGATGCTCCGAGCTTTTTCTCCTTCTAAATATATAGCGTCTCTTATTCTCACGGAATCGTTTTTATTCTTTCCAAACGCCTTAATATCCGATTTAATAACGCTATTTTTCATTGCATAGATGTCTATCATTATTTTAACTTTTCCTGGAGTACCCTTGGTGAGGTTGAAAGTATTTTCAAATGTGCTATCTTCTCCTACATATATATAGGCCACAGGCGCGACTGTCGCACCGCTGTTTTCTCCGTGGTAATGAGTCTCGTTGTATGCGAATTTACAATTTCTTCCTATGTAGAAATGTCCGTACATCTTGTGAATTAATCCATTAGCGTTAGGAAAACTACAATGAGCCTGCAATGACACTTTCGTGTTATCTTCGGCAATAACTCTAGGAAAAATTTCCTGAACTCCTGTTTCCTTTTTCACACCAAAGCATAAATGCACGGGATCTTCAATCTTCGTGCCTTCCTTGATTAAGATGTCAGCTACTAAACCATTTTGAATTTCTCTTCCTTTTAAGATAATACCATCAACTTGTTCTATTCCACTCACTCTGTTAAAATCTAAGAGTAGTTTTGCGCCCTTACCGTGTCCTGGCAAAAAATCGCTTATATCGATATCGTAATCTTTGAGACTATTAAGAATCTCTTCAGGGTATTCGCTATCGGTCATTTAAATGAAAAAAAATGTTATATAGATAGTATAAAAAACTTGCTATTCTTAATAACTTTTATTCAAGGAGTAGTGCATTACTTTCGTTTTTTCTTAAAATATTTTAAATAAAAAAATAGAAGAAAATGAAATATGTAAAATTAGAGATTCTAAAAATCGATATTTAAGATTTTTT
>JBHLMB010000438.1:0-3575 GCA_048938565.1 Promethearchaeota archaeon
GCTCCTTTACCTTTTTCTGCCCAAAATAATTCTTTTGTATTCAAATTAAGAACAACAGCACGTATAATATCATTCATTTTATTCCCAATTGCATAAGCAATAGAGACAGAGCAATAGGGTACTCCTCGAACAGCATTATTTGAGCCATCTAATGGATCTACAATTAAAACATTCTGACTTAGTTTTGCTTCCTCTTTATCTCCAATATATCTTTCTCCTAATTCTTCACTAATAAGTAAAACATTGGTACTTGCATTTTCTAAACAAGTAATTATAACATTTTCAGCGATTAAGTCAATTTCCATTGAAATATCACCACCAGCACCTCTTCTAGATTTTTTTGATGCTTTCTCAGTACCCAAAAGTGGTTTTACAGCATTATATACTTTAAAAGCAAGTTCTTTTAAGAACTGTATGTTGAAATCCATAATTATTTAATTTAAGCACTTAATCAATAATTATATTTTATCGATTTCTATTTATTTTCCTTGAATCTTATTTTTTTCTATAATCCATTTATCTACAATAAGTTTTTGAATCTCATCTTTTTCCTTTACATTATAATCATTATGAATAGTACTTTTTGGAATCCAAAATTCTTCTCCAGAATCTAAGGTAATTAATAAGGCTTTAGCACTCTCAACCTTTATTTTTGCATTAATATCTACAGTATCTCTCGAAACACTAAATTCTGTAGTTTCAACGATATGTAAACCATCTCTTGCAGTTATATGCTCTGAAAAAAGGCCATATTCATCTTCTTTTTCTACCTCTAGATCTTCACTTGTTTTTGTTTCAAAAGCACCACTTGTCGCAAATTCTACTTTTTCAGATAAAATATGATTTAGCATTAATGTTAGCAAATTTAAATTTGGAAACCTAAGTTTTTTCTTATAGTTACCTATTTTAAATTGTAAGACTTGCCGAGATTCATCTTCCCAACCAACATATATCTCTGTTTTGCGTTCTTTAAAAACGTGATAACCTCTCCAGTTTGCACTCCTCCTATTTAAAACTTCTAAAATACAAATAATCTCCTCGATAGAGAGCCTAACTGTTTTTCCTTCGCCTTCAGAAGGTTTTTCCCATGAACCATCCGTTTTTCTACCAATACAACTTATAAAAATATAAGGAACTTGTTTTGTTGGGCTTGTAATTCTTACGCTTGTTTTTTGCCCATAAAATGTTTTAGTATGAAAGTCTGCCATTTACTATCACTAAGAATTAATTTACCACGTAATTTTGCTATTAATTATTTAAAATATAGTGCTTTATTGATTTAAATCTGATTAATTATACTTTTATTATTTTTAGAAAAATCGTAAAACGAATAAGAAAAAGTTTTATTAAGTTTGATTTTATATAACCGTAAATCAATATTTTTTCTTGTGTTTTAGGATGGAAAAAAAAAATAATAAATCTCAACAGGAAATTGATAAAAGAGTCATTGTAACCAGTTCTGGTGATATCCAAGAATTTGATGAACATATCAGTACAATGGGATCTGCTAAAATAACGGGGGGAAAAACAAATAAATCTCTAAGAGTGTCTGGTTCAGGAAAAATAAATGGAGATTTAGAATGCAATGGTCTTACATCATCTGGAAATTTAACAGGCTCAGGAAATTTCACTTCCCATGGTGAAATAAGTAGTTCTGGTTCTTTCAATATAGCAGGATTCCTTTATGGAGATCAAAATGCAGATTTTTCAGGTTCTACTCAAATAGGTAACTTAGTTAATATTCAGGGTGAATTAATTGCTTCAGGATCTTTCGAAGTAGGTCATTTTGTACGTGGAGAACAAGGGATTCAACTCTCAGGTTCTTCAGAAATTATTGGAAACTTATCTTCAGCAAAAATCATTAGAATTGATGGATCTACGTATATAGAAGGAAATGTTGTGGGTGAAGAAGTTCTTTTTGGAGTTTCCGAAACCATAAAGAAAAAACAACATTATAGAGTTCATGGAAGTATTCTGGCAAAAAATAAAGTAAATATTATAAGAACTCATGTAGATGGAGATATTAAGGCAAAAGAAGTTAAAATTGGAAAAGGCTCAGAAATTGTTGGTAATATCTACTACGTTGACAAGATTGAAATGGATAAAAAGGTTAAGTATAACAAGGAACCTATAAAAATTCAATTAGATGAATTATAAGCTTTACATCAATTCAATTTCCACCAGTACTGACTCAGGAATTTGAATCTTCATAATCAGATGCATACTGCGTTCATTAGCAATTATTTCAAATAAGCGTTTGTGAATTCTCATTTCAAATTTAGCCCATGTAGCAGTTCCTTGACCAGAAGGAGCTTTTAAAGTAGGAACACGTAATCTTTTTGTAGGAAGAGGAATTGGACCATTCTTTCTGATCCCTTGATTAGCGCATACAGATTCAATTTGTTCGCACACAGATTGCAATGCCTCGAGCTGTGTCGAACTTAACCGTATGCGTGCTTTTTGTATTGTTTCCTCACCGTGATATTTTAGTTAAAATTACCTTTTACTTCGTGTTATTGTATTATTTTGAATTATTCCTATTAAATAAATTTTATTATCTAGGTTCTCAAGATATTGTCAACAAACAAATTATTAACTAATGTTCTAAATCTAAAAATTTTTATAACGATTCCACTTAAAAAAGTTTAATATAGGAATGAGAAGAAATATTTATGAAAAGGAAAATTTTTCGAGAGTCTTATCCATATATTTGCAAAAGTTGTGGCCAGCTCTCTAATTTTGCTAGGGAATTATGTGAAGAATGCGGTTCAAAGAATAGTTTAAGGAAAACTACAAGAGAAGATTATAAAAAATATATTGAAAAATTTAATCGGACTTATAAAAAACCAGGAATTCACCCAGACAGAAAAAAGAAGATTAAAGCTGTTAAAATGATATTAGTTATATTTTTTGCCTTTTTAATTATTGATTTTATAGGTTCTATTATAATAATGAATATACTTAATATTTCCTTTGATCAAATTGGAGATTACATGTTTATATTTCTTATATTATTAGGTTTTTCATTATTTTTGTTCATTATCATTGTAATTGGGATTTATTGGACATATATTAGAGCACGTTTTCCTTTTTAAGTAAGTTCTAACAAAAATTTATTTCCTAAATTAACATTTTTTAAATATTTTTGAGCAACTTCCAAGCTTTTTAAAGCTTGTTTTCGTGAAGTGATGCCTAAATCTCGCATTTGATAATCACCATGAAACACTAAAAGGCTATAAGGAATTTCAGGATTTATCTCGCTAATAAATTTCGCAATTAGCTCTACTTCCTCGTGATTTACATAGCCCGGAACCATTAATGTACAACCACTTAATTCTGGCATGTCGTTTCCACGTGTACCAAAAAAATTTTCCGCGAGATATTTGAAATTTTCAAGAGTTCGGTTGTTACTGACACCACACAATGCTAAATTTAATTTCTCATTGAAACTTTTTAAATCAAATTTAATATTTCCACCTGTTCTAATTGCGAGTTTCATGCATTTTTCTACTAAATCTTGTCTCCCACTACCATTCCATTCGAAGCATATTCTGAATTTTCTCTTTTTATTTTGA
>JBHLMB010000439.1:0-3575 GCA_048938565.1 Promethearchaeota archaeon
GTTTTATTGGATTATTATGGAGATGTACGAAAAGAATTAAAAGAACTGATGCGATTTTTTCTCAAAAAAACAACTATCATTCAAAATTTATCTCCTTTATTAGATATCTTTAATTTCGTGTGCTCTAGAGTAGAAGATACTTACTTTGATAAGATTGATGTAATAAAAAATGATTACTTAGAAAGCTTGAACTATTCTTTCGAAAAAAAGCGCTCGTTAATCAAATTCTTTCGATTTATTGATTTTAACAGTACTTTATACACCACATTCAGTTCTAACAACCTACCATCTCCTAAGGCCCAATTTGACCTATTCCTATTATATGTTAAATACTACCTTTCAAGTGGGCTTGATGCGTTAGAAGGGAATGATCTTTTGTTTTCACCTGAAAAGTTTTCTGAATTAATAAGGGAGAATAATAAAACAAAAAATAATAAGATCAACGCAAAAACAATCGATAATATTAATCTTTTTCTTGATTATTTTTCATATCTTAATAATTTCGATGAAAATCACGTGTTTATCGAAGAAATTTTTGGAAAAGACATCTCAACCATCAATTTCTGGTTTTTTAATGGATTTTTAAACAGTTTCAATCAGAAGTTTTTGGAAATGATTGATAAGGAAAATGAACGACTTTCAGAAATGGAAGAAAATGATCAGTTTACATTTGATATTGTGATGAATCATTTATGTAACATGCTTTTTGTCCTAATTGAGAAGATATTCTTAGGATCGTCTTTAGAAGAGGTTTCAAAACACTTTATTGATCCTCGAGGGCGCTATATTCCTCCTAATATCGCAATGAGGGTGAAAGAATTATTCTTTTTTCTAGAGATGAATTTCTCTGACGATTTATGGCCGTATTTCATTATCAGTTTCCAAAAAAAAGCAATAATAAGAGAACTATCCGAGTATGTATCCATTCCTAAAAATTTTTTTTACACTAACACCGATTTGGCAAAATTCCTGATATATAATAATTTTAAATCCTATTCTAATCCTCAAATTTTAGAAGAATGGTTGTTAAAGGATATTATCGTTCCTTTAAATGAATTTGTTTTAAAATTTCAAGACCATCCAAAAGATATTGCTCTCCACGAAAGTCTCTTGAAAGTTTTTCTAAAAAGTAGTAGTGTAAAAGACGATATTTCAGATCAAGTGAAGCTCGTATGTAAAAAAATTGCCCCTTATTGGGAAACACTAAATAACTCGTAGTTTTATTAATCTTTAGAAATGTTAAATAGTTTTAGGAAAGTTTTAAAATCCTTGTCGATATTAACTATTGGAACTCCAAGCGATCCACAATCAGTTTTATGCTGGCTTATTAATCCCGAAATCATTTTTACGTCTTCATATTCTCCGTATTGAATCTCAAGCTCCTTGCAGTTTTTCGCACATAAAATTGTAGGATATTTTAAGGTTTTGAATCCTTCAATGAAAATAAGACCAATTTCAAAAGGTCCTTTAGAAAGCCAGTTCAATATTTCCTTGATTGATATGTCCTTTTTTAGAAAGATTGTGTTTTCATTTTTGCTATTGCGAGTTACTGAATATATTGCACCCATTTTAGAGTACTTGTATGAATCCTTTCCTGGTTTGTCAATTTCGTGATCGTGTATGTTCTTGACAACCCCAACTTCCATTTTCAATTTCTGTTTTAGCAATTGAATTGCTCGTAGGATAAAATGAGTTTTTCCACTACCAGAATATCCAAGAAGCCGTATGACTTTCGTTTGTTTACTCACCAAAGAAAAGAGATTTAAGTATATTTGTGAATTGTCATAGATAAAGATATATATGGTTTGAATCTTTTGTTTTTAGTAAAAAAATAGTTCTACAAGATATGAGCAAAAAACGGAAATCTTCAAAAGGAAAGAAAAAAACAAAGGATAATAACGCTAAAGAATATGGGGTTGTTCTTTTAAAAAATAAAAAGTACAAACATCGAATATATCCCCAAAAAGGCAAGGTTCCAAAAGATGACGATGAAAATTACAAGATAGTCTAATTCTGGATTAATGAATCAATCCTTATTCTAATAAAAAAATTTAAAAACCTTTATCTTTATGGAGATTTATTTATTATTCAATTATTTTTTTAATTTTTATGTAATGAATTTCTAAAATGGAACGTATAATTTTTGATGCAAATTTTTTCATAATGGCACGAGCAATTCAATCAAGAAACCTTTTAAAGAACTTGAAAGAAGCTGGAGAAGAACTAAATCTAGAATACCACATTTCGGAAGTTGTTTTTAATGAAATAAAAGCTTCCGATAATTACAAAAATAGATTCAAGCAAATTGTCAGCGTTGAAATCGTAGAAGATTCGGAAATTGGAGAAATTAAGGCAGCACTAAGCGAGCATAATATCAGATTTCCTGCTCAAGATCCAGATTTATCGCTTCTCGTTATTGCGAAAAAAAATTTAAATAAGAAGGATGGAATCACAACTCATCTTGTTACAGACGACTTTAAATTAGTAAAAAATGCAGGTTTATTGTTTAAAACAAAGTTAAACATTCTCTCGCTTTCTAGTTTTCTATTAAAAATACAAAAAACAGCCTCAAAAGCCCAAATGCGTAATTATTTCAAAAACTTATGGAAAAGGAGCTTGAATTACACGCTATCTTATATGATCGAGAGATCTAAAATTTATCCTGCTGAAGCGAAAATCCAATGGCTAATAGAAAGGGCAGTTTCGGTTACAGAAAAAAGTATAGTTAGTCCAGACCAAGAAATAGACACAAGTGCAGTAAAATTTGAAGTGGGGGCTTCAAGATATTTTGAGGAAATAGAAATCTGTGAAAAATATATCGAGAACCAAGAACTTCCTGCGAGTAAGGAACAGAAAATCACTGACATTATATCGTTTCTCGAAAACCTGAAAATTTCTAGAGAATATGTTATTCGCTCTCGAGAAGCTATTATTAAAAACGATTCTGTAAATGCTGTGAAATTGTTGAAGAAAGGCAACGGTTTTTTAATATCTTTACTCCAACTTGCATCGGGTCAATTGAAGAGCATTAAGAACTATGATATCGTCAAACAGTTGATTTGTCAAGAAATAAGCAAGATGGAATTCTTGAGATCGTTTATTTTAGTCTCTTTAGGTAGGATTAGCAACGCAATTGATTCACTCGAAAGAGCCGCATTATTTTCCACGATCATCCACAATCACGCAACATGCTTGACTTTAAACTACATTAAGGCTCTGATTTTTCTTTTCCACGGTCTATATAAGTCAGCTATTATGCAGTACAATTTTACTGAAGAACTAGCAGACATATACGGCGACGAACAACTTAAACTAAAATGCGTTATAGGAAAAGCAATTTCTATTTATATTGGAGGGGAAGAAAAAGATACGGCAATGGGTATAATGGAAGAAATTTCGAATATGGACTTAGAGAAGAATTATAAGGATGCAATCGTGGTATTTAGTGAATTAGGGGATTATTTCTTGGCTCTTGGCCACTCTCAGATCGCCGCAAATTTATACAACCAGGCTTTAGAGATTTCCATTGACTACAAGATGGATCATAAGAGCGAAATCTTGATTGAAAAATTGAA
>JBHLMB010000440.1:0-3567 GCA_048938565.1 Promethearchaeota archaeon
TGTTGATCCTTCTGCAATTAATCCGATAGTCTCGCCTGTCCGTATCATTCTCCGGGATAAAATGAATATTTGTTTTAGGGAGATATTGCCTTACAATTTCGGCGATCTCCTTGATAGATCGATTATTAGTCTCTTCTCCCACGTTAAATATCCTTCCGTTTCTCATAAACCGCGGTGCCTTTAAAACGCTAACCATAGCGCGTGCTACATCTTTGACATGGATGAGGGAACGATATTGCTGCCCATTACCAAAAATTGTTATTTCACGGTCTTTCCATGCATTGTATACAAACATATTTGTTACGAGATCAAGTCGTGGACGATGGGACCACCCAAAAACAGTTGTTAATCTCAAGATCGTTGGATGAAAATGGGGAATATGAAGCATCTTATTAAGAATAATTTCTTCCGAACGTACTTTGCTATAAGCATAGGAAGACAAGGGTGATACCGGAGTCTCTTCTGTAACCTCTTGATAAATACCATGAACATTGCCATATACGGAACAAGATGAAGCAAAGATAAAATCCCTGACCAGTTCATTTTCCGGATCAGTACAACAATCGATCAAAATTCTTGTACTTTCTACGTTTATTGTGTAATTGGCTTTAGGATTCATTTTGCAAGCAGGATCACCGACAATACCGGCTAGATGTATAATCGCATCGATTCCTTCAAGAGCGTAGATGATATCCTTTGAATTTCGCATATCCCCTTCAATCATTTCTATCCGATTTGCAAAAGAATTTAGGGCTGATTTTCCCCAATAAAAGGAGTCAAAGACTACTGGCTTGAAATCATTTATCAATAACTCCTCGACGACACAACTGCCAATATATCCGGCTCCTCCAGTTACTAAAACTCTCATGGTTTCCCCTTTTACAAAATTATGATTCTTTTATAAATTATTTAAAGAATAGTTTTTTCGTAGTCTTTTTATCTGTAAATAAATTCATTATTTTTTTAAGAAGCTTTGAATCCCTCAATGGTGCAGTAATTTTCCAACTCACGGTATTTTCCATGGCATCTACTCTATTGGCGAGGTGATTCCTTTCAAGCTCCAATCTTTTTAAATCCGAATTTATTTGAATCAGCGCGGGTTGTTTCAAGCTTTTCAAAATACTTTTCTCTATTTTTTCCCATGCTCTTAATTCTATGATTTTATTATCGATGAGGATTTTTTCCTGTAAAAGTGTTATAAATGCCAATCGTTTTAAATCTTTGACATTTGTAAAGATAGAAAGAATTTTTTCATATATGCTCCAGGACCAGGGATGGTGCGATTCATAATCGTCCGGCAGTTTTATTGACAAATAGATCTCCTGATAATCATAACCCATCTCTTTTAGCAATTTTGGCCCTAAGGCTTCTAAATAGGTTAATGCCAAAATGTTTTCGGGAGAATGTTTAAGATCGGATTTCCATTTTGACAAGGATTCACGATTAGGACGTTTAGCATCGCGAATCCCTTTCTGGTCGCCAAATTTCCAATTAGGCTTGACTCTACTCCCATATTCAAGCATAGTATCGGAATAGGTGATCCCAAGAAATTGACAAAGCGTTTTCATGGTCAATTGAGGATTAGTCACCAGATTTTCGTATTGAACAGGGATGCATCTTTCAGGATATTTTTTTACACTAATGACCAGCTTTTTCGGAGCAGTAAATAAATCATCAATGTAATTGGCCAGAAGGGAAATATCCGAATTTGCCCATGTTTGGAGAATGGAACTAAAAACTGCGAGAGGATTCCGAAAAAGAATGATAGATTTGGCTTTCGGAAACAATTCGAAAAGCTCATCAATGATATGATAATACCGGGGAGTTTTATCCAGAAAGTATTTCTTTTTTTGATAGGCGGTAGATTGTTCGTAAAGGTTAAGTAAAAAAGCCGATATATGACTTTTAAAATAATGAAGGTCCAGTCCGCTATTTTCGAGGAAATCAAATAATGCCTCTTTGGCCCTATTTGCACTAAAAGGTAGTTCGGGGGCATCAAATTTAAAAGAAAAAATCGGGTAAAGGGCTATCCAGGGTTCTGATGTGGTCGCGATTTCCGGGTTTCCGAATAGCATCATCTGAAGTAGGGTTGAACCAGCACGAGGCTGAGAAATTAAAAAGAACAGATTTTCTCCATTACGATCAAATTTCATTATAGGATATATTCTCCCTCACTTATTAAAGCCTCTATTTCATACTAGATATTTTTAATGCCATTTCTATGTATCTTTTCGACTGTAACTCAATGGAATATTCTTCTATAGCTAATTTACGGCAATTATGGCTCATTCTCTTTCTGAGCTCATTATCTTCAAATAATTTAAGAATTGCTTGAGCTAAATCTTGAGTATCTTCCGATCGAGCAAGGTATCCTGTTACACCATGACGTACTAGTTCTGGTACTCCTCCTATATTAAAAGATACCATTGGTGTACCACAAGCCATGCTTTCTAGTAATGCTAGGGGAAAGTTGTCCGCACGAGTAGGGAGGATAAATAAATCTGATGCTGAGTAAGCAATTGCTTTAAGGCGATCGCCACTTATATAACCTAAATTTAGTGTGTTTATTCCTACTGTTTCAGCTATCTTTTCGCCACCATTTCCTATAGTCAATAAAAGTAAATCTGATTTTAAGGTCGTCGGTAAGTGAGTCAATGTAGTTTTAAGTAAATCCCCTCCCCCCTTACGAACATCATTAAGGTTTTGAGCTACAAACAATAGAACTTTTTGATATGGAGAAATATTTAATACTCGACGACATAAAATAGGATCAAGGGGTTGATAAGTTTCAGTGTCAATTCCATAAGGTATTTGATGTATTGAAAATAGCTTAAGCATACTTTTTTTAACGTCTTCTGCTAACCATTGACTAGGAGTTATAATTGTCAAGTTAGAGCGATTATATACCCATTTTTTTAATTTCCATTCTATACGGGTATTGTCTCTGTACGCGCGGGGATAAGTATCAAGATAAGGGCATTTTCCGCAACATGTTTGCCATTTATTACAATCATAACTATAAGCACAGTGTCCTGAAAAACTCCACATATCATGAAGAGTATAGAGAGCAGGTTTATTTTTAGTTAATTTTGGAATGGCTAAATAATTAAAATATCCTCCATGAAGATTATGAAAGTTTAAAATATCAGCTTCATTATAAAATGGATGTTTTATTATATTGTAACTACTGATAATGTTCACATAGTTTAATCCTGAAAAATAAGAAAAAGAAGAAATAAATTTTTCAAAATATCTTTGTCGTTTAATTGTGGCGATGCGATCGCTATCTGTTTTTTGAATATTTACTAACATTTTGGAATCTATTCCTTGAGATAGTAACCCTTGGTGCAGTCGATATGATGCGATCGCCGCTCCTCCTTGGATGTCCGAAGTGTTAATGTGAAGAATACTAATCACTTATTATTAAATTCTAAGTAATAATTTTTTATAATAAACCTATAAATTTTTTCTTCCACTTACTTGCTGAAATATCGCGGAATGTATCAATGGAAATGAGAACAACACTTAACACCTATATTAACATGTTCAGAGTTTATAACCTCAGGA
>JBHLMB010000441.1:0-3561 GCA_048938565.1 Promethearchaeota archaeon
TTATTAACTTTTTCGAAACAATATTCCATCGAAAGTTATTCTCTACTCTTTTGTAACAATTTTCTCTAATTTTCTCATAAAAATTTGCATCTAATAGAACTAAAGATTTAAGAATTTCATCAGGGATTTGATTAACCATATTTAACATTTCTTGTTCATAGAGTAAATCCTTATTTTTTACTTGCTTTGAGATTTGTGTTAATAGAAAAAGAGAAATTAAGGCCTTAGAAAATTGAAGAGGACTATCCTTTTCAATTAAAATACCAGTCCCTATTTTGGGATAGTTCCTAATGTCGATAATTGTCTCTTGAAAACCCCCAACTCGAGTTGCGATAATCGGGAGTTTCGATGACATTGCCTCTAAAGCTATAATGCCAAAAGGTTCCCATCTTGATAGAGCACAATAAACATCGGCCGAAATATGAGCTAGATGATATATATCTTTTGCAACACCAAAGATTATTCGAACGTTATCGGGATAATTTTTAGCAATTTGAACATAAGATTTGATATCTCCTAAACTATATTCTGTAGGAAGAATTAAAAATAGGAATTTTGCGTTTGGTATTTTATCAATTATTATAGGTATTGCTTCAAAAATGGTTTCAAAACCTTTTTGTCGAGACATCCTCCCCGTGGTGATTACTAATGGACCTGAATCATCAAATGCCCTCACATTGCCATTTTTAATGAATTGAGTGCCATTTGAGAGCTCATTTATGACATTTAGAATCTTGTCAGAACGAATAAGAGGACTTTTGTCCAAATGAGCAATCTTATAGGTTAATAGGTAATTCTTCATATCTGATAAAGTCAATTCCTTATCTTGTGTGATATCTAATACTCTTTTAATGTCTTCTCCATGCTTATCTATCAACTGTTTAATAATCTCATCATAATCCCAATCACATCCATCCCAAACGAAATTAGATTTAAACTCAATTAATTCATTTCCGCAATTCGGTATTATATCCGAAATAAGATAAGATTGACTAACCGTTGTAACCATATCACAAACAACCGCACCAATCTTTTCTACAGTAGGCGTTTGATATATTTCATTAAATTGACTATTTTTTTTACATAACTCAAAAATCTCTTTTAGGGTTATTAACTTATAACCATCTTTTAAATGTATTTTAATAGGAGCTTGAGTGATTCCACACCAATTGTAGAAATCAATCTCATATCTTGGCCATGTTAATAAGTGGATTGTAATCACTGAATGAACGTCGAATTCGTTTTTGTTTAAAATTTGCTTAATTCCAATAAAAGGTATAACAGCATGGTAATCGTGTAGGTGTATTATAGCTGGTAAGTCTTCCCTCTTCTTATCAATAATGTGTTTTATATAACATTGTAATCCAATGCTAAATAAACATATTTTCCCACTAAGTGTATCCGGATCATATACTGCAGGATCATCCAAGATTTTATTCGTAAATCGATTTTCTCCTGCTAATAAAATGATATTTACATTGTTGATTCTAGATTTATAAAATGCAATATTATAATTACTTACAGGCTCATTTAGTCCAAAATTAAGGGGATTAATTTTCCCGATGCAATTAATTGGTAATTTGTTCCATATCTGCTTCTTTTTGACATTATTTAACTGACCATGCGATGGAATAAAGACAGTTAATTCGTAATAGTCAGCAAGGTATTTCGCTTGATTAGCGGTTACTTCAGCCATACCTCCTACTTTAACGATTTCAGCATATTCAAATGTAAAAATCCAAATTTTTTCTTTTTTTTCCCTCACAATGCTTCAAATCTTTTGTAAAAGCCGTTAATAGTAAAAGATTAAAATTTCAATCAAGTTAATGCAATTTAAGTCTTTAAAAAAAGAATTTTATTAAAACTTAATTAAAATTTAATGTATTTGCCCGGGATATAACAAAAAGTAAATATTTCGATAAAAATAATAAAAACTAACAAAATAAAAATTTAGAAATACAACTTAAAGATAGATTATTAGAAAAAGAAAAGGTGTTATTTAGTATGGTTAATATCGAAGTGATAGACACTGGTGATCCTAAAGCTGGACCCTACAGTCTTGGCATAAAAGCAGGTAATCTAATTTTCATTTCAGGTCAGGTTGCGGATTCAGGGGTGAAAGATATTAATGAACAAACTTTAGCAGCTCTAGAAAAAATTAAAAAGATATTAGAAGTTGCTGGAGCAAAGGTTACCGATATCGTTAAAACAACTATTTACATGAAAAATATGTCAGATTTTAAAGAAATGAATAAAATTTATCAAAAATTCTTTGAGCAAAATGGCATTGAAGAAAAATTTCCTGCAAGGACAACTATAGAAGCCACTTGCCCTCTTCCAGAAGGCTTAATTGAAATTGATGCAATAGCTTTTATTAGCAATATATAATCAATTTTTATTAAAATTCTAACTAATTTGATGAAGACTGTGTATATAATTATTGATTCAAAAGATAATTGTGCTACCGCGTTAGAAGACATTCCTAAAGATTATAAAATAGAACTATTAAATCGAACTATAAAGATCAATCATTCAATTCCTCTAGGACATAAATTTGCTACAAAAAATATTGAAAAGAATCGTTTTATAATAAAATATGGTGAAATTATAGGAATTGCAACTGAAATCATAAACGAGGGAGATTGGATTCACACTCATAACATTAGAAGTGCTTATTTAGAGGTGAAAAAGAATGAATGAAGGTTTTTTGGGGTACATGCGTCCAAATGGTATAGTTGGTATTCGTAATAAAATCGTTGTTATATCATCCGTGGTCTGTGTGAATACCGTAGCTCGAAGGGTTGCTGAAAAAATTGATAACGCTGTAGCAATTACACATCCTTTAGGATGCGGTCAAACTGGAAAAGATTATTCAAATACTTTTAAAATTTTAGAAGGTCTTGCTAGTAATCCAAATATTTATGCTTCTCTTATCATTGGATTAGGGTGTGAAAACCTTTCTAGTAGTCAATTAGCTAAACGAATAAAAAAATCAGAAAAAAAAGTAGAATTTTTTAATGTCCAAGATGTACAAGGGGGTACAACCAGTGCGATTGAGAAAGGTATAAAAATATGTAAAAGATTAGAAGCAGAAGCAAATGAGATTAAGAGAGAATATTTTGATTTTTCACACATAACTTTGGGTTTAGAATGTGGAGGATCTGATTCAATTTCAGGAATTACAGCAAATCCCGTGGTAGGACTTGTATCTGATAAGATAATAAACTTAGGAGGAACATCTATCCTCCCAGAATATACAGAATGGATTGGAACGGAACATTTATTGAGCAAAAGGGCAATAAATGAAGAAGTTGCTAAAAAAATTAATGAGCCATTAAAAAGATTTTTAGAAAGAACAATGACGCGTGGTATCGACTTTCGCGGTGTTCAACCTACTCCTGGAAATATAGCTGGGGGATTAAGTACTATAGAAGAAAAATCGTTAGGTACAATAGCAAAAGCCGGAAAATCACTTATACAAGGAGTCATTAAATATACTGAGAAGCCGAAAGGGAAAGGATTATGGTTGATGTTAGAACCGGGATTAGATGTTGAATCCAT
>JBHLMB010000442.1:0-3559 GCA_048938565.1 Promethearchaeota archaeon
GGTTTCCCCATACTCGTTATGAGCAACAACGATAAAATAATACGAGCCACTCGAATACCCCGAGAGAGAATGAGGCGATGTACCGTTTTGATTGGCTAAAAGAGTAAGGCCTCCGTGTATGCTTGAGATGAGTTGATCGTCTTCGTAGATCGAATAGTTTTGAGCTCCACTTGAATCCGTCCAGACAAGATTAAAATCTCCATCAGTATCCGGATCACCGGCATCGTTGCTGTATAAAACAAAGGGTCCTGGAACATCTTCTTCTGAGTTAGATGTGATTACAACAATGAAGCAATTGGAAAGGGTTTCTCCGTAGTCGTTATGAGCAACGACGATATAATAATACGTGCCATTAGAGTGCCCCGAAATGGGATGGGGCGATGTGGCGTTCTGCTCAGCTAGCAATATGAGCCCTCCGTGAATGCTTGAGATGAATTGATCATCCTCGTAGATCGAATAGTTTTGAGCTCCACTTGAATCCGTCCAGATAAGATTAAAATTTCCATCAGTATCCGGAACACCAGCATCGCTGTCTAGAATAAAGGATCCTGGAGCCGATCTTGTTCCATTCCACGCTTCTAACACCCAAGGAGGGTACATCAAGGGTCCAGTAGCAAGCGAAATAGGATATAAAACTCCCCCTGGTCCCGCTGAAGGAATAACAACGAGATTGCCGCTCGCTTGCCATTGTGCTTTCAGGCCCACTCCAAATGGCCATCCTGCTACTAATTCGTGCGATAAAGGCCAGAAGGCAATGTTCCCGCTAGCTCCTATAAAAGAATTATTTCTATCAAAACCTTCCAACTGGGAGACAGTGGCGTCAGAATCGAATGTGGTGGTGGTTTCAGCTGCATTTGCTAACATGTATACTGCATCGTAAGATCCAATTGCCATATAATCAGGTGAATGACCGTATTCCGCCGTAAAATCGTCCCAAAATGGAATTGTTTTTTCTGTCTTGTTGGTTTTAGCGTTCGAGTAGAGTATGATCTCGTATTCCGATGCTCCGCCCGTAAAGGTCCAATGCGATTCGAACGACGCAGCATGGTCTAAACCTGCCAAGAGAAAATTTGGTTCTAAGGAGGCGTATTGCTCGACCATTGTAGTGCTACAATTCCATTGAGTCATCAAGGGAACCACGATGTCGCATCCAAAGGAGCTGAACGCGTTCAGGTGATCGTCCATTTCCGAATTTGTCGGATTTATACTACAAGATCTCGATTCCACCACGGAAGCCCAACCTCCAGTCATAAGAGATATATAAGCTTCTACTATTGGGAGTAAATCATCCGTCCACGGTAAATCCTCATATAGAATTCCAATGTCATTCACATCGTGATTTTGAAATGTGGAATTTATGTATAATATCGAGTTCACTAACGATCTAATGAAATCGGCTCCTATCCTCGTCCTATTAATGGGACTAACACGAAATGTATACTTGTACCTGTCATAATCGGTCCTAACTCTTTCGGTTAATTCGTCAGAAGCGGTTCCCGTGGACATAAAAATAATATCGTTGTCCATCAAGGTTTCCAAGTACGCCAGCGTGCTTCGATTGTTATATCCGCCAATGACATAGTACGGATCGTGGTCGGTTATCATTCTTTGTGCAGCAGCAATTCCTTTTGAAACATTCAAATCAAAATCTGCCTCTTCCGTGTCTTCTGCAACAAGTCCAACAAAATATTGGGTTGAATTGATTGTGATTCCGCCCGCCTCGTTGATCTCTCTTGCCGCCAGTAAAGCGCCCTTCCATGTGTGATTACCAGAGACATGATCTAAGTCGCCCAAAATTCCTATTTTAATTACTTCGTCAATAGTCAATGATCCATCATATCCAGGTACAAAATATTCTCCAATATTTATGTCTGACATTCGTTTCCTAAAATCTTCAGTCTCTCCTGTGATTGAATTATTAAAAATCGTATTAAATCCTAGAAATTGAATGTTAAATAATATTAGTAGAAATGTCACTACTATGGTTTTATTATTTATGTGAGATTTCATTTATTTTCTTGCATTTTGAATTTTTGATTAAATAGTAAATGATAAGAAATCCCGATTTATTTTAAAGTAATAAGTAAAATTAAAATCTCTAAGTATACTTTTCTTTATCTAGAGTCTGGAAAGTTATCTATCAAATTAGATTGAATCAAAACTTTCCCTTCCTTTCTCAATTTAAGGATTTAGTACCAAATGTATTAACTAAATCTATATTGCCAAGAAATGGATTTTAAAATACTTAAAAAGAAATGAACTCCATTGGCAAGTTATTATTGTACTTGAGTTCATAAAAAAAAATTATATCACTCAATTCTTTTTATCATCCTCTTTTATTTATAAAAACCTTTCTAAGAAGATTGAATTAAAACAAAATTAGTATAACTGGAAATGAAAAAATAAAATAATTAAAGATCTTTCTCAATTTATCGATGATGGTTCTTATAGTTTCGAGATCTGAGCTATACCCGCCTGCCCCGATGACCACCTTTACGCCTGCAGTGGTCATGACTCTTTGGCGTAACTTCCTCTATACGTCCCACATTTAAACCTGATCTAGCAAGCGCCCTAATACACGCCTGTGCTCCAGGACCAGGCGTTTGGGATTTGTTTCCTCCAGGAGCTCTCACTTTAATGTGAATACCCGTGATTCCCTTTCCTTTTAACTCGCTTGCAGTTCGAAATCCGCATTGCATTGCGGCATAAGGATTTGATTGATCTCTATCAGCTTTTACGACCATTCCGCCGCTACATTTCGCAAGTGTTTCTTGACCGCTTAAATCGGTTGCGGTAACAATCGTATTGTTATAGCTACTAAAAATATGGACAATTGCCCAGTGTTCTTTTTTTTCTTTCCTACTCATGTATTAAATCCCTTATATGTTATTTCTTGGCTCCAGCAAACGGACTAGTGTTCGCAAAGCTGATTAATTCTTCTTCTTCTCTTTTTACGATATACGAAGGTGAATTGATTCTTTTTTCACCTACTTGAATATGCTTGTGAACGATCAATTGTCTTGCTTCGTAAATGGTTTTTGCCATTCCCCTTTCAAAGACTAAAGTTTGCAATCGGCGTTTTAGTACTTCTTCTACAGTTAAGAGGAGTACGTCTTCGAATTCCGCTTCAGAACCTAAGATGCCTAAACGGTGTAGCTTGTCGATCAGTGTTTGCTGCACTTCCTTTGCTTGCGCTTCAGGTAAAGATCTCGATTTCCGTGCGATGTCCCTCCATGTTCCCAATAGAGTACGCGATTTCCAGAACTCCCTCTTGTTCCTCAAGCCGTATTTTCCTAAGAATTCCAGTTCTTCTGCAAGCCTTTCCTTTTCAAAAGGTCGCTTTGGTTTCTTGAACTTTTTTTTTAATCGTCTCGGGTCTCCCATTTTACAATCACAATGCACATTTAAGGAAATAAGTTCTATATTGCTCTTACTTCGTTATCTAGTACTTATTTATAATGGAAGAACCATTATTAATTTTTTCATTTTCAACTTCTTTGCTCAGGCTCCAAAATAGATACCAATAAAAATGACTATCATAATAATTATATCGATGATA
>JBHLMB010000443.1:0-3539 GCA_048938565.1 Promethearchaeota archaeon
CAATAGCGGAAGGTGCAACTGGTTGGATACCGGTAAATTGTGTATGACAATATCTCCCGCCGTGAGATAATTGAATAATGGCTATTGTCTCTTCCCTGTTAATTGCGCCTGCTAATCTTGTTAATCCTGGTAAAAATTTATCGTCATCAGCACCTAGCATGGATCCTCCAAGAGTGCTCCCTCTGGGATAATCAGGTATGGCCATTTCTACCATGATAAAGCCAACACCTCCCTTGGCTCTTTCCTTATAGTAGTCTACCATTTTATCAGACACCATCCCATTTTGAGCTAACTCAGTACCCATGGGGGCCATCATTATTCTATTACTTATTTCTACATCTCCAATCGTAATTGGCTTAAACAAATATTCAACTTCTTTTGGAATCATTTCATTCTCACTTGTGTAGATAAAGAAAACTATTTAAAATAAAGACTTAATGAATTATGTACACTTAAATCATTTTTTCAAATAAAAGAATTTAGACTTCCTATTAATTTTAATCATTCAAATTTTTCATATAATTAATAAATCATTAAAATGAAATCATCAATTTTCAAAAATATTAAAAACATACTAACTAATATAAGTATAATTCACATAAATATCAAAAATTGGATAAATTGTCTAGTTTTTATTTTAGAAACTTAATATTCCTTTTGTAGGTTATGATGATACCATATTTTTGTGAAAAAAGTAAAAGGCTATAAATCTTGGCTATAATCGAATACTTAGCGAATGTCCTCAGCGAGAACATTGGAATTAGCTCTTTGGCATCAAGAGGTTTGATTAAATTAGCAATTAAGGATCAGCTAAATCCTTATATTGATTTCAACCAATTAAGCTTTTTAGATATAGAGAATTCAATTAAGCATGCTTTAAAAGAAAGGTTATTAAAATTGAACATAAGTGAAGTAAATAAAATAATTGATTTGTTGTTATTTGAATTGAAGAATAACCAATCATTAATTATCATAAATAAGATTTAATAATTACGAAAAAGATGAGAAAAAAATGGCTTTAGCACCAACGATACCCGGTTTGGTTCTATTATCTTTCATTCTTTCAATTCAGTTATTTATTGGAATATTTTTAGGATATAAAACAGTAAAGTCAAGGACCAAGGAAGTAGCATATTTATCGGCGTTCAATATAATGGTAGGGGTGACCTTTCTGCTTCACAATTTAATGACATTTTTTGATGAGGAGATATGGTCTTATTTATTTATGATCTTCACTTTTATCGCCCAATTATTAATAATTGTATTTGTCAAGAAGGTATTTTATAAACAAAATAAGAGTCCATTTCTAATAATACTAATAATTTCTTGTGTCGATTTTATAATCGCAATAATATTAAGCATTGTTTCTCCAAGTTATACTCAATTGGCTTTTTTGATGTCGATTATTTTCACGCTTTTATATACATTTGATCACATTATATCTGGATATTGGTTTGGTTATATCTCAATAAAGCATTATTATAAATATAAAAACACATTTATTGAACCTTGGATAAGAAAACGGTATTTAGTTGCGGGGATATCTGCTCTCGCATTTGGGAATCTCGGATTTCCTGGATTGATCTCCGTTTTAGGATTGCTATCCGGGTCTTTCAAACCAATGTTACATGATTTGACTTTCCTTATTAGATCAATACTCATGATTATTTATTCCGTAGGATCGTTAATTGCATGGTTCATGCCTAAACGATTAAAGATTTATTTCAATAAAGGTTATGCCTCTATCGAAGCTCAAGAATTCTCAGAAGAAGAAATATATAAAGATATAAAGTCTCAAATTAAGGAAGAAGAATAAATTTTATATTTTTTACTGATGGATGTGAATATCCTAATAAGGCATGGTAAATTCAACGCTTTTCGATTGAGAGTTACCAATTTTCCTGAATGCGAAATTTTCTTGCTAGTTTCTTTAACCATTTGATTCTTTTATTTTTCATTTTCACAATACAAGAGTAACGCTAGAACCGACGAAATGAGTAAGTAAATCGGTCTTGGAATAATCAAAGTAAGAGGTTAGAAAAGAATTTATTCATTCAAATACTTTAATTTCAGAATGTTGTTCCTTATATACATGTTTTAATTCTGTTAAAATATTAAGAATAGTTAAAAACAAATGATTATATGAAGTTCGTGCCTAAATTCTGTGTCTGGGAAATAACCTTAGAATGTAATGCAAACTGTAAACATTGTGCCTCTAATGCGGGATTCAAAAGGAATAAAGAGTTAAATTCACGAGAAATATTTGATTTAATTGAACAGTTAAAAATAGCGGGAATTGAAAGCATTTTCCTTTCTGGTGGGGAACCCACATTGAGAAAGGATTTTTACGATATCGTGAAGAAAATCGAAAGTACTGGAATGACTTATGGCTTTATTACTAATGGATTAGTGAATTTAAATATTAATTTCCTAAGGGACCACATGCCTTCTGCGATTGGTGTAAGTATTGATGGAGTTGGGACAACACACAATAAGAATCGAGGAATACCAAATGCATTCAACCAGACTTGGTCAACAATACTTAAACTAGTTGAAAACGATCTTCCGGTAAGTGTAGTTACTGCGGTAGGTAAATATAATCTAAAAGATCTCAAGCGAATTGAGCTTGATATTTTACATAATAAGGTAGGTGGTTGGCAATTACAAGTTGCAATTCCAGAAGGGAGAATGGATCCATCTCTAACACTCAGTGAGCAAGAATATTATGAGTTATGCAAGTACATTGCTAAAGAAAAATTTGAATTAAGAAATATTTTAAATATTTCAGCAGCTGATAATCTTGGGTATTATGGAACCCTAGAAGGAGAATTACGAGCAGATCCCTGGACTGGTTGTCCTGCAGGGAGAAATGTGGTGGGAATTACATCAAATGGTGATATTAAACCTTGTCTTTCAATAATGCATCCTAATACGATTGCTGGTAATGTTCGAAAAAAAAACTTTTCTGAAATTTGGGAAAATGACGAGAATTTTGCATTTTTTAGAACTTTCAAAGGAACAGAAGGACTTTGTGAAGATTGTGAAAAGTCGAATGAATGCAGAGCTGGTTGCTCTGCTACAATGATTGGTTTTAATGGAGAACTTAGGAGAGAATATCCATTTTGTATTAAGAGATATGAAGGGCAACATATGAGAAATTTTGATAAATAGGTTTTTAAGACAGAATTGTCTAGTATTTTATTATGATTGACTATCAAATTCTTCAAGGTAGAGGGAATCTTAAAAAGGTCTATAAGTCATGCTTGGAGGAGCATAGAGTTAAAATCGATAAAAGTGATTTTTACTTAATTAAAACTTTTTATGGTACAAATACTCGTGAAGATTTTTTGCGTACTTTTCCACTCTTTTTAGATGATAATTTATTGGAAAAAGTTGAAATCATCCCAAATGAAATATCATATAATGAATATGGTATTTTGTATGATGTCCAAAATCTTAAAGTTGTAGCAGTGTTTAATATGAGATTTGCTCATTATGATGCTAGGAAAAAAAAAATTATTTTTAAAGATCCTGAAGAT
>JBHLMB010000444.1:0-3537 GCA_048938565.1 Promethearchaeota archaeon
AACCTTAGGCTTCGCAATCAGTGCCATGTTTATAGGAATAATTACAGCTTGCTACGCGCCAAGATTTCCATTTATAATCGATTTAAAAAAATTCGGTAAATATCTTGCTTCCTCTAAATCAATGGAGTTAAAACAAACTCGTGGTAGCCAAGGATTTGGCTCTCCCAGTGCGTTTAGCGATGCTCAGAATACTACCGGGAGACCGGTGGTGGCGGTTTCAAAATCTGCAAAAAGTATCTATGCCACGGCTTCCGAGTTCTTTACCACGAGCAAGAATGAAAAAAAATATCTCGTTCGTCCTTCAGAAGTTGACAGCCCATTCATTCACGGTACTTATGTTAAACTAAACTATCTCAATGTAAAATACACACGGGGATATGTTGAGAATTATATCAAAGAAACTGCTTTTTTAAATCCACACATAACAATTGTATATATAGATCCTCTAGGAGAAGAATTCATTCACCCTCGTTTGGTGTCGTCGTTTCCAAAAGAACCCAAATATACGAAACCACATCCTTCTTCAACCAATATAGGAGACCTCCAAGATTTATTAGCTAAATCTAATAATCTCACGCTTTCTGCTTTTTTACAAGAAAATTTTGTCAGGATTAGTTCGAAAACAGCAAAGCAAATACTAGAATACGCTTCAATTGACTTACAAGAAAGATTGGAGATTTTTGTTTTAAAAGAAGGTTATATAATAAAAGCAAAAAAAAAGACAGATCCAATTTATTACATACGAAACGAGAAAAAAATATTCGGTAAATCGACTAAACCACGAGAAAAGCTCATCATTTATGAGATCGTTGACGATAATACAAAGAACGCTTATTGGGATGTAATTGATAAATTTGATAAGCACAGTAAGGATCAAGCTAAATTTTCTAATAAAATTAAAAAAAATAACGACCTTATAGAAAAAACGGAAACAAAAAAAGACATCAAAAAAATAGAAAAGGAAAATAAGGAGTTATTAGAAAAAATCGAAAAAATCACGGGCGAAAAGGAGAAACTCAAAAAGGAATTATATAATATCCTTGATAAAAACAAGAGTAGTTTTGAAGAATCAATAAGGCTAAAAAATAGAACTGAACTTGAAGAACTTGTAAATAATGTTGAGATCACGCGAGCTAAACCCATAAATTTAACAAACGATCAATTTAACAGTTTGTTCATTGCTTTTAAATCAATAAAATATATGGCTCCTCCAACAGACACGGCCATTCCTGTTGGAGCTTCTATTTTAGAAAACTCTCTCTCAAAAGAATTAAATTTAAAATTATCTGAAAATCCTGAAGATTTTGACAATCCCGTTGAATCCTTAACTCAAATATCAACTTTCTTACAGAAAAAGAAAAGAGATTTCATCATCAATGATGATCCTCACCTTGATAAAGGATTAATTGAGTACATCTTACCCTATCCTGAAGAAATAAGAGAATTAAACTCGGACATTCTCGCTCACATGGATCTAACGGAAGAAGTTCCTGAAATAAACAAAATTTTTACATCAATGATCTCTGCTCCAAAAGAGGAACCAATGGAAACATATGAGGATGTTCTCGAGCATTTCTTAAATAATTTTTCGAAAGATGATGATTTTATCGCAGCCGAAACTAGATCTCCCACGAGTGGTAAGGGTTTGGCGTATGTGGTCGAAGCCGTGCTGGCATATTCAAAAAATCTTGAAGTACCTAAACGCTCAAGAGATGTTTTATCCAGATTCGTCAATAGAACGCCAAAATTAAGAGATAGTGCCGATTGTCAAATAACTAAGGCCGTAGAAACAGTTCAATGGAAGAATTATAAGCTAGATGTTTACGATAACAACCTACCAAAGGGTCCAATAAAGCTATTAGTGAATGTTTCTGGACCTTTCGTCCATTTAATGTTTAAATCTCAATCCAAAAACGCTCTAGCAGACGATGAAAATCTTGAAAAAGAAATTAAGTATTGTCTCGAAGCGATAGGAAGAAAAATTCGGATTTATCTTAATAGAAAAGCTTCTTTTCATCGAAGTCTCAAGAGGGCTGATCTAATTAAAGGATACATCCCTGCTTTTACGAAGAGCTTGTATAATATCGCTTCGAAAGGAGGGAAATATAAAGATAAAATAAGTCAGGCAGAATTAGAAAATATGATGAAAACGGCTATTGCTACGCAATCTACTCCTGTGAGTACACCTAAGTCACCTAGTATTACTCAAAAACTTATAATTAAGAAAAAAAAAATAGAACCAATAATAAGTCAAAAATCAGAGGAATTAGTGCCTAAACCAAAGAAAATAAAGCAAGTACCTTTGAAAAAAGTTGAATCTGAGGTCGAAAAAATTACATCTAAACCTTTAATTGTTGAAAAGAAAAAAGAAAAACCAGTAAAAGTCTCAAAACCTAAAAAAGTTGAAAAAACCGCTGAAATAAAGAAAGTAGTAAAACCCGAGAGTATAAGGCCACCTGTTTCAAAGACCGTTCAAACTCAATTACCCAGAATTACAACAGATAGGATATTAGATGTTCTTGACAAAAAGGATTGGCAAAATATTAAAACTCTAATCTTGAAAATGGAAATAAGGGATATGTTAGACGCAAGATATTTACAAGTAAAATTAAAGGAATTAGAACGCAAGAAGATAGTCTTAGTTGATGTGCAAATGGGAAAAAAACATTGGAAATTACCTTAAATGGTGAAATATCGTAGTGAAAAAGAAAAGAGAAGATATATTAGAATTAAAAGCTGCAAAAGAATTGTTGGATGTATATATTAATAAAGATTATGATAAAAAAAAGATAGTTCTTCCTGAAGATACGATAAAAATAGATGACCTTAATAAAGAAAAGACATTGGAAAGACTCTTCAACCTTACCGATAAAGTCATAGATAAAATCTATCAAAGTGGAAGGCCATTTATAGAACTACCTTCTAGAACCAGTTCTAACATAATATGGGATGAGGAAAATGATATGCTTCTCCTTGGAAAGCAGATAGTGGAAAAATACTTTCATTCTCTTACTAGCGTTGCAGACATAACAAGATTGATACGCGTTCTTGAAGTTGTTAGCGAACTCCTGACAGAAGATCTACACGCAACCAAGAGGGAAGTTTTCTATACAGATGTTAACTTGTTTAAAGAACAAAAAACTAGCGATAAAGCTATTGAAGATATCGCTACTATGCTTTATACGACTCGAAACTCCACCCATATCATTGCTGCCCCAAGAGGGTATTGCGTGGGAAGATTAAGAATTAGGGATAAAAACGATATCATAGATCTTGAAGGTTTAGGATCCGGTGGTTGGACGATCTCTCCCATGCTTGATAATATTGAAATATTAGAGTCTGATGCAGAATTTATCCTAGTAATTGAAAAAGATGCAGCCATGAGTCGACTTGCTGAGGCGAGATTTTGGAGGAAATATCCCTGTATTTTAATTACTGCTCAAGGCGTTGGAAATGTTGCTGTGAGAATGTTTTTAAAGCGGTTGAGCAAGGAACTAAAACTCCCCGTGTTTAGTTTAGTTGATTGTGATCCTTATG
>JBHLMB010000445.1:0-3527 GCA_048938565.1 Promethearchaeota archaeon
AATTGAGATACTTAACGCTCAAAAGGGTTTTTTCTCTAAAAAACATAAAGTTATATACATAAATTATTTAGTAAAAAGACCAGAATAACTTCCACAACTAAATAATAGATAAACATTAAAAAAATACACCTCTCGTAAGTATAGAAGAGTTAATTGAATTTGACCTAAAATGTAATTTTTGAATAAAGTCTAAATTTTTTCTAATAGAGTTAAAAAGGAAAGATGTATATATTTTAAAAGACAAAAATAATTTCAGAAGTGTCTAAAATGTATGAAGGAATGGGAAATAAGATCAAAAATCCCCCAAGTGGAAAGGCTTTAGTATATATAATTCGAGCTCAATTTAAAGGAAAGGGCTTTAAAATGGAGCTTAAAATAAATGGACAACATTTTGTAACAACTAAAGGAAAAAAATATTTATATATTATTTTAGATCCAGGAATTTATCTTTTAGAGTCAATATGTGAAAATAAAAGTGAATTGACAGTGATAGTTGAAGCAGATAAGAGTTATTACATTTCTCAAGAAGTTCATCAAGGTACCTGGAAACCGCGCACATCGTTAAAACTCCTTAACGAAGAAAAAGCCTATAAAAAATTAGAAAAATGCAAATTGATTGAAATTGAACCAATAAATTCCATTCCACAACTTCAACAGTATGAGAACCAAAAAGCAATGGAGCTTATACAGGGCGGAAAGAGCGGAGATTATATTAAAGGAACAGGCATAGTCTTATGTACTATAGGGGCTATTTTATCAATTATTGTGGGAATTTTTATTTTTGACATGTTCCCCGAATGGCGTAAATACATTGAACTTTTAGGAATAATTCTCCAATACGCATTGATAATAGGAGCGATTGTAACTTTTATTGGAATACCTGTGGTAGCTTTCAAACCAGAGACCGGAAGGATTATATGTTTGATTGGAGGAATAATTAGCGGTGTGACAGTAATTACAGTTCTAGGAGCAGCTTCCATTAGAAAAAAAGTAGAATAAAGCACATTAACCATAAATCTATTCTTTTTTTTATTTCTATGTCAAGCTTAAACTAATATATCTTCAATTTTTATAAGCTAATCTAAAATAATTCAACATTTAATAAATTTATAAAATCATCCCACATTATACTGCGTGATTACTATTTTCATTACTCATTAATACGGAAGGAATGATCTAAAATGGCACAAGAAAGCGCATATCCGAAACGGTTTAAATTCACGGAAGTCCAGAAGAAGTGGATTGACTATTGGAAAAAAGAGAAAATCTACGCTTTTAATCCAAACGAAGGAAAAGAAATTTTTACGATAGACACGCCACCACCTTTCGTAAGCGGAACACTCCACCTTGGACACGTGTTAAACCATTCGTGGATAGATTTTGTCGCCCGATACAACAAGATGAAAGGAAGAAATGTATTCTTCCCACAAGGATTTGACTGTCACGGGCTCCCCGTAGAGCTTGCCGTGGAAAAAAATTACGGAATCTCAAAATACAAACGAGACGAGTTTTTGGCAAGATGTCACGAATGGGTTGATAAAAACATCTCAAACATGACCAAACAATTCGATGATTTAGGCTATTCGACAGACTGGAATCACACTTACCGGACCATGAATGACGACTACAAATACAAGGTTCAATGGTCCTTATTATTTTTTTACGAGAAAGGCTGGTTGTACCGGGAGAAATTCCCAACGCATTTTTGCGTGAATTGCGAGACATCAGTTGCCAAGGCGGAAGTAAGTTATCAAGACGAGCAAGGAAAATTGTGGTATTTAAGATTACCCATCGTTGGTGGAAAAGACGGGGAACACATTACAATAGCAACCACCAGACCCGAATATCTAGAAGCGTGCGTTGGCGTGTTTGTCCATCCAAACGACGATAGATACTACCACCTATCTGCTGCAGAAGTGGAAATTCCCTTCACGGACCGAACGGTCAGGATCGAGGTCGATAAGAATGTGGATATGAATTTTGGAACGGGAATCGTGTATTGCTGCACGTATGGAGACGAAATGGATATTAAATGGAAGTTAGAATATGGACTCGACGAAATCCAGATTTTCACCGAAGACGGCCACATGAACGAAAATTCAAAATATCAAGGGATGACCATCTTAGAGGCTCGAAAACAAATTGTCAAGGACTTAGAAGAAGCGGGTTTTCTAGAGGACATAAAGGATTACGATCACAGGGTTGTCGTTCATTCAGAGAGATCTTCGTGTCGAAGACCCATTGAATTCTTGCCCGTGTACCAATGGTTCATCAATGTGAAGGATTTCACTGAAGAAATCGTGGAATCAGGTGAGGCAATGAAGTGGTATCCTGAAAAACACAAGCAAAGGTTAATGGATTGGTGTAAGGGGCTCGATTGGAATTGGGTCATTTCAAGACAGCGCGTTTTTGGAACGCCCATTCCGTTTTGGTATTGCGCAGATTGCGGCGAGATAATCCCACCGAAGGAAAAAGACTTGCCGTTAGATCCCTTGAAAACGCCCCCACCGATAAAAGCGTGTCCTCAATGCAAGAGTAAGAACTTGAAGGGGGAAAAGGACGTGTGTGACTGTTGGATCGATTCGAGTATCACGCCTTTGGCCATCGCCAAATGGTTAGACGATGATGATTTTTTCGATAAGACTTACACAAAGGCAACCGTTCACAGACCACAGGGATACGAGATCATACGCACATGGCTGTTTTACACGCTCTTTCGATGCAAGAAACTGACGGGGAAGGCTCCTTTCTCGGAAACGATGATCAACGGCATGGTTGCAGGACCGGATGGGAGGAAGATGTCGAAAAGTTTTGGAAACATCGTATCTCCCGACGAGGTCATTCCCGAATTTGGAGCAGACGCCATCAGGCAATGGGCAGCAATGGGTTCTTTAGGTGACGATTACCCCTTTGAATACACATGGATTAACATCCATTCAAAACAGCCCGTGAAAGACGAGGTCATCTTTAAAGAGATGAAAATCCTACCCCTAAAAAAGTTCAACAACAAGTATAGGAGAAGATACGAGCAACTAATAGGTGCGTCGCGTTTTCTTACGAAAATATGGAATGCTTACAGGCTCATGAAAATGAACTTGGATGATATAGAGTTAGACAATTTGGATATAGACATCAACGATCTAACATCCATTGATCACCACATCTTTTCAGAGTTCAATAAGAAATTAGATACGATGACGAAATATTTTGACGAGTACAACTGGCATGAGGGATTTGCACTCTTGCGTCCCTTTTTCTGGAACGAAGTATGCGATAATTATGTCGAAGCGATAAAATATCGGCTTAATTCCGAAGATCAAGAAATTCGCCAAATTTCATTAAAAAACGCCCTAAACATCTTTTACAACTTGCTAAAGATCATATCGGTATTCATGCCTTTTATCGCAGAAGAGATTCATTCGATCATGTTCAAGCAATTCACTAACCTCAAGTCAGTTCACCTTGAAATATGGCCAACATCATATGAACAGGGAAATGAAAATAAAGCCTTGGAAGGATCCATTGCG
>JBHLMB010000446.1:0-3527 GCA_048938565.1 Promethearchaeota archaeon
ATCCGTTGTAACAAAAAATGTACCAGATTATGCTTTAGTAATTGGTAATCCATCAAGACAAGCTTATTACGTTTGTAAATGTGGTAAAAAACTTGAAGAAAATAAAAAATGTAATGCATGTGGCCTTTCGCTAGGTGATATACAATGATTCCAATAGCAAAACCAATAATCGGAGAAATGGAAAAGCAATTAGTAAATGAAGTTATTGCTTCAGGTCAATTAGCTCAAGGACCTAAAGTAAAAGAACTAGAAGAGAAATTTGCAAAATTGTGCAAAGTTAAATATGCGATTGCCGTCAACAATGGCACTGCAGCCTTGCATTGTGCCAATTATGCTTGTGGGATTAAAAACGGAGATGAAGTTATCACAACCCCCTTCACTTTTGCAGCTACTGCAAATTCTGTTATAATGCAAGGCGCTAGACCAGTATTTGTTGATATCAATGAAGATACTTATAATATAGATCCAACAATGATAGAAGAAAAAATAACAAAAAAAACCAAAGCTTTACTCCCTGTTGATTTGTACGGGCAACCAGTAGAATACGACAAATTACTTAATATTGCGAAAAAATACAATCTTAAAATAATCGATGATGCCTGCCAAGCAGTGAACGCAGAATATAAAGGAAAAAAAATAGGAAGTATAGCAGATGTAACATGTTTTAGTTTTTATGCAACAAAAAATATGATATCTGGTGAAGGGGGAGTTATAACTTCGAATGATGAAGAAATCGTTGAATTATGTAGAAGATTTCGTCATCATGGACAGAGTGAAAAAACAAGATATGAATATTATGACTTGGGATATAATTACAGGATGATGGATTTACAAGCAGCTATTGCTCTTGGACAAATAGAAAAACTTGAAGAATTTACACAAATAAGAAGAAGAAATGCAAATTTATTAACTAACGGTCTAATAAACATAAAAGGAATCACCCCTCCTAAAGAGATAAATAATGTAAAACATGTTTTCCACCAATATACAATAAAAATAGGAGAGGAATTTCATACAAATAGGGATAAAGTGAAAAAAATGCTTGCTGATAAAGGAATTGGATGCGGTGTTTATTATCCAAAACCTTTGCATCTTCATCCCCACTTTTTAAAATTCGGGTATAAACAAGGAGATTTCCCGGTTGCTGAAAAAATAAGTGAACAAGTCTTGTCATTACCCGTTCATCCAAATGTTACAAAAGAGGAAATTGAAAAAATAATTTCAAGTATTAAAAATTTAAGATGATATTATTATAACATAATATTCATTTCAAATATAGAAAAAGGAGATATTAATCATGATGACATTAAAAAATCAATCGATATTAGTAACCGGTGGAGCTGGATTTATTGGAAGTCATCTCGTTGATAGATTAATAAAAGAAAAACCAAACAAAATAGTAGTTGTTGATAACTTTTTTTTAGGTAATATTAACAATTTGCAAAACGCAAAATCAAATTTTAATTCATTAATTATTAAAAAACAAGATATAAGAAATTACAAAAAAATGAAGGAAATAATAATAAAAAATAATATCGATACTATCTTCAATCTTGCTATTCTCCCATTACCTAACTCACTTAAAAAACCAATTTGGCATTTTGAACATAACGTTAAGATGACAACAGTTTTATGCAGATTAGCAAGAGAAGACAGTTTTAAAACATTAGTCCATTTTTCCTCATCTGAAGTATATGGAACAGCATTAACAGAAAAAATTGATGAATCTCATCCATTATTACCACATACACCGTATGCTGCGAGTAAAGCTGCTACTGATCATCTTGTATATTCATTTTATAAAACATTTGGCCTAGATATGCTTATTATCAGACCATTTAACAATTATGGACCAAGACAAAACGATAAGGCTTACGCGGGAATCATTCCAATAACGATTAAAAGAATTCTAAATAATAAAACACCAATCATTAATGGAAATGGAAATCAAACGAGAGATTTTATTTTTGTAAAAGACACGGTCAATGCAACTATAGATGCTTATAAAACGAAGAAAACACGTGGTAAAACTATAAATATCGCTAGTGGAAAAGAAATATCCATTAATGAAGTCGCAAAAATTATTGCTAAGGAACTGTCATGGAATAAGCCATTAAAATACGAAAAACCCAGGCGTGGAGATGTTAGGAAACATATTGCAGATATTAAATTAGCTAAAAAACTTATTAGTTTTAAACCAGTTACAGATTTTAAGGACGGTATAAAAGTCACTATTAAATGGTATAAGAAAAAATTCATAATCGAATGCGAAAGAGATAATAAGTTCAAGTGAGAGATAAAAAATCTAATAGTTGGAATTATCTCCACTCGTAAATTTCTGGTCTATTAATGATATCTACAACTATCGATTCGGATATAAAACGATTAATAAGGGTTTCTATTTGTTGTTTTATATACAATTCTCCATGTAAACAACCATTACAGACCCCTAAAAACCTAATCTTCAATCTGTCATCAGAAAAATCTAATATCTCGATATCTCCTCCATCTCTAATAACCTCAGGACGGATAATATCTATGATTTTTTCTATTAGTTCTAGGTTTCCGACACCCTTCTTTTTCTTAGTTTCATTCAATAAATTAAAATCACTAATAGATACTAATGGCTTAACGTAATCTAAGACGTGCTTTGTGTTATTTAGATCTTTCTCTACAATTCCAAAATAACTAAGAAACTTAGTTATCTCAATTGAATCCATATTTTTATAGAAATTTTTAATTTTATTAATTCGTTTGTGGAATTCCGCTCTAGATATTTGTCCATCTCTTAACAGAGCAGAAGTGTTGAGAATTTTAGAATTAATTCCATTCTGTTGGTATTTAAAATATCCAATTACCGGATAGAATTTACAATCGACTTTGGTATCTCCATAGGGTACTTCTTTCCAGTCTAACTCGTTTTTAACAACTTTAAGAACTGTGTTGTAATCATAATCTATGTAATCGAACAGCATAAGTGGATGAAACTTACGTTCTTGGCGTAGATTTTTAATCGTGTATTTATTATAGATACTAGAAGGGACATTCCCTTCCAAAACTTTTTTAAACATATCTTCCTGACAATATCTCATATTTCCATATATTGGCGCCCTTTCTAATTTATTGACTTCACCTATTATAATCAAAGAAATGTCTTCCTTTGCTGCTGTCTGGTATATAGTTGAGATAATCATTTGATTGCACACAGTGCACAGTTGTTTCGTCTTGCGGAAGAACTCACGATACATCATCTTTAATTCATTCTGATTTGGGGAAAAGATTATATGATCGACGCCAAGTTTAGCCACTGCATTCTGTATATTTTCTCTTGCTATATCCGTCTGGAAACCATTATTATAAGTAAAGGAAAGGGGTCTCATCTTATATTTTTTGCAAATAAGGTAAAGAACATATATACTATCTTTACCACCACTGATCGGAACAAGACAATCATATTTTTTTTTCCTACCCTCTTCTTTATAGAATTCAAATATTTTTGTAAGTTCTTTTTCAGTGCGATTATAATC
>JBHLMB010000447.1:0-3518 GCA_048938565.1 Promethearchaeota archaeon
TTAATGTGGCATTGCAAGACCTGCCCCCACCTTCACCTTATGAGCCAAGGGAACAATTATGATAAGAGATTTTGAGCCAAGAGTTCAAAGCTCAGAAATAAAATAATTGTTGATCAAGGAGGTTAGTTAAAAATTGTTAGTAAATAATTTGTAACATCTTAAAGAAATAGTTAAAACAGATGATGAAAAAAAAAGAAAAGAAATAGTCGACAGCTTAGTGCAATATTACATAGAAACAAGCGATGAATGAACAAAATGATTTTTATGAATTAAAAGAAAAGTTTGAAAGACTAATAGAAAAAGAATTTGAGAAAGTCAATAACGATAAAAAATTGTCCATCGATATTAAGGAAAAACTAAAAACTATTATTAGGGAAAAAAGAATAACAAAAAAGAAGCCGAAAAAGAACTATATTTTTTTTTAATTAATTTTTAAAACTATTATTTCTATTTAAATTTCTCTTTAACTCCTCAGCTAAACCCTCTAACTTTATGGCTGTTGCTGATATTTCTTGCATTGAGGATGTTTGCTCTTCAGTTGATGCAGAAATGAACTCCATTGCTGATGCGGTTTTCTTCTCTCCTTTAGTAGAAATATCTATTTCTAGAAAAATATCATTTATTAGTTTTCCGGTAGAGGTTATAAGTTCAAGTATTTTAGATACTTGCTCTGCAGTGTTATTAATTGAGTTCTTAGACTCTTCTGATAACTTTCGGACCTGTTCTGCAACCACGGAGAATCCTCGTCCTCCAATTCCTGCTCTTCCTGCTTCTATGCTTGCATTTAAAGCTAGTAAGTTTGTCTGCCCTGAAATATCGGTCAAAAGTCTAATTATTTCCTCAATATGCTTGCTAAATTCAATTATGTTATTTGTCTGATTTTTGATATCTCTCATTTTTTCTTGAACCTTTAACAATGATTTCACTTGATTTTGAGCTTGTCTGGAAACGCTTTGTGTAGTAGTAGCTATCTCCTCAACGGCCGAATTCACCTCATAAGCTGATGTCGATAACTCTGTTGCGATATTTGAAACATTTATGGAAGCATCTGCCCCAGATTTTAACACCTCTAACAAGCTCTTTGATTGCCCTTCTATAATATTCTCTTTTGTAGTTATCGTTTTTACCGTGTAATAAAAAACCATGCTAATAGTGAAAACGGAAGGAGGATAAATAATCAAGGTACTAATAAGTTCAGAGTTAAAAACGATTAACACCACAATAGACATTTCTAATAAGAACACATAACCAAAAGCATTACATAAAACAACCTTATATGCTGAACTTTTTCCTTCTAATTTAAATTTTTTAATCAAAAATATTGAAAGAGTAATAAAAACCAAGGGTATTACTATTGCTTCTAATTCTATTGGAAAGATTAACATCTTACAAAATTAATAAAAATAATTTTTTAAAAGTTTATCTGAATGAAAGTAATTCCTCAATTTATACCGTAATGTCTATCTGAATCGGTGGAACTTTTGCTTCTTCTTCACACCTTTCTAAACCCTTTAAAGTGAAAACATTGATTCTCTTTTCCCACTCCTCAAATTGGTCTGATTTTTGGGGGTATTTTTTGAAAATCTTTTCAATCTTTCTTTCCCTTAATTTCATTTTTAATAAATGAGAAAGCATTCCAGTTTTTCTAAGTTTAATTATTGCTTTGATTTGCTCGCTCAAGCTTAACTTTTCATTAGTAAAAAACGCACCAAGTATTGGTGAAACCTTTTCTATAAGAACTTTAAGGCCTGGAATTCCTATAGTCTCAAGCATGTTTTTCCCTAAAAATGATTTTAGAAGTTTTTTCATTAGAGGTAGCAGTTTTAAATTGATTTCCCATAATTGTTGTTCAGATACATCATTTAATCTCAATGCTCGTGCTATTACGCCTGCTATTTCCTTTCCACACCATACAGCAGAACCTAATCCTTCACCACTCGTAGAGTTCACAAGCCCTGCAGAATCTGAAATAACAACAAACCCATTAGCAACAACATTAAACAATGGTATCGTGCTAGGAATGAGAGCCCCCCTACCGTCTAATACCTGATATTTCATACCAGGCTTTACAAAATATTTATGTAATATTCTATCGTATGCGTCTTTAACAGCAACATTACTTCCCTTTCTTAGATAAATGCCTGCATTGACCTGATCTTTTCCGTGATTTAAATACCAAAAATAAGAACCTATTGGAAAATCGCTGATATATTTCCAATAAAATTTTTGACCCAGATCGTGCTTTATATTCAAGATTTCCCTATATGATTCTGTCATTTCAGATTTGGGTATCAAGGGTTTAATTTTACAAAATTCAGGAGGTAGCCTTCGTCTTATCACATGATTCGCACCCGTGCAATCTACAACAACCTTAGAGAGAATGATTTCCCTATCTCTTGTCTTTAAGTTCCTCATTCTCAAACCAATAACGCTATTATTGTGAATAATAGGTTCCTTTGCACTTCTTCCATAATAAAAAGTCACTCCCTTAACCTCTAAACTAGCTATTAATCGCTGTTGATATTTAAATCGATTAATCACATCTCCTTTGCTCAAGGTAGATTCTCCATTTGTATCGTCTGCTCCAACTATTACAATCGGCTTATCCCATCTAGTAAGTATTTCATCTCCTGTAGGTCTCAGAAATCCATCAGAACACCATTCACGCAGAAATGCGTCACCACACGCCTTCTTTCCAACATAATCCTTCATATTACGCTCTACAACGGCAATGCGTTCAGGTGAGATTATTTCTGATAGGCTATATGCAGTTGATAGTCCACCAGGACCAGCACCTACAATAACAACATCATATTCTTTAATTTCATTGGTCATTATAAGAAATAGAAATACGATGATCGTATTTAAACATTTGAGTCCAATACATTAATAAAATAAAAAAATAACAAAATTAAATTCCTAAAAATCAACTTGTTTTTTATTTATGATCATTTAAATCATATTCCTTGGAATGCTACTTAGAATTCTATTGAGCTCTAATGCACTTTCATTCAAATTAACGCTTAATTCTGTAATGGAATTAGTTGCATCGGCTTGCTCTTGAGTAGCCGAAGTAATGCTTTCAGTCACCGCAGAAACCGTAATAATATTAGACATTACCTCATTAATTTGTATTAACGACTTTTTATGTCCTTCCGTAGCTTCTTTCGACAGTTTAGTTACTTGGTCTGCAACAGCTCCAAATCCCCTACCAAGGTCGCCTACTCTTGTTGCCTCAATATTGGCATTAATCCCTAAAAGGTTCGTTTGATCCGCCAACCTTCCTAGAGTAGTTTGTAAAGCTTCAAGTCTCTCTGCCGATAACCTTGACTTTTCAACTAAGGCTTGCGACTCAGAAGCAGATTTGAATATCTCTTCAGATGATGATGACACCTCCTCGGTTATATTTGCAAGGGTATTACTCATATTTATCAGTTCTTGGGAAACACCCTTAATAGATTTAAATAACATCTTAACATTCCTCTGAGAAAGTACGATTATCTTGACCATATAATACA
>JBHLMB010000013.1:0-1571 GCA_048938565.1 Promethearchaeota archaeon
CTAAAATGGTTTCCCGAACAGTAATGTTTTTTACCTTTGGTGAAACAAGCTCAAAGTCGAAGTCGATCTTTTCCAATTCTTCTGAAGGAGCTAGCTCAATAAATTGCATATTACTGACATATTGCTTGTCAGAACCACATCGCTCTAGATTAGATAAGCAATTCCCAAAGTAGTATAATTCAATCACAATACTCAAAGCTCGATTATCGTAACCTGTTTTTTCAAAAACTATCGCCCATCGAGTTTCGTCTACAAATAAATTGATTTGGTTTCCAGCTGTATAAAAATAAGGATGTTCTAAATCCAGAAAAGTGTTATATATATTATCTCCTGTAATCGCCTCGTCGAGTTCTTTTAAAATGTCGTTTTCTGTATAGCTCATATATTTATTACTCAATCTCTTATTATTTTTCCATTTTCCATTATACTTTTCTTGCTTCCGTCTAAATATTCCACGGAAATAGTTGCGTGAGGATCGCTCACGAAATCCCAATGCATTTGTGATATGGATGTACCTCCGTACATTTTATTGCTCCCAAACGCCATGTGAACGCTCCCCGTGATTTTCTCGTCAGTCAAAATGTATCCTATGGCTTTTGTTATCATTGGATTGCACCCGACACCGAGTTCCGCCACGTTATATGTCCTGATTTCGGGGATGTTCTCGTTATTTTTATCTATTTCTTCACATTGCTCGAAGCTAGATAAGAGATCGTTCACATCGTTATCTGCGGTGACCTTATCTATTAATAATTTCCCGTCCTTAAAGTTTAATTCCACATTTTTCAAGATTTTGTTGCTATATCGATCGTTTGTGAGTGGACAAAAAATAGTCCCTTCCCCAACAGTCTCTACCGGTGCAATGAATATCTCACCTGCGGGCAAGTTTCCGCCCAAGTCCCCTTCTTCTATCATTTGTTCTGTCAATACTCCTGCGTCGTAATTAATTCTTCTGTTCTCGATAGATAACCAAAAATCAGTACCAAGATCGTCAGATACATGAACAATTTTAGCGTTTTCAAATAATTTTCCTAAGGAATTCGTGGTTTCCATTAATTCCGTGGCAGGAACGCTCATGCCGTCGATTATGAATTGCTCGAAAAGAGCGTAATCGATGTTGTAATATCGTGCTGCTTTTTTAGAAGGCCATCCTGCGTATACCCATCGTTTTCCTGGTTCGTATTCCTTCTTACTCCCATATAAAATGTCCTTTATGGGGCTTGACGCTTTTGACGAAGCGTGCAATTTCTCTCGTGAAAATTGGTTTTGGATGGAAGGGTCCTCGTTTGGTTCTATGACGATGTAAGCGTCAATATTTTCTATCATTTTCAAGAGGTGCTTGGGAGTTTTTTCCAAGGTTTCAACTGTTATGCTATCGTCCTTATATACTTGTTCGGAGTAGTTATCTGAACTGGATGTGATGTGCGGCATGCCTCCCTTCCTATAAACAGTTAAAGCCACTTCTTCCAACAGTTCCTGGCAATAAATACCTCCTTTGATGAACACGCAATCGTTGGTTTTAATATTCACGCAGTTGACTATATTTTCTGCACATTGTTTGATTTTTTCTA
>JBHLMB010000013.1:1581-10499 GCA_048938565.1 Promethearchaeota archaeon
CTTGCAACCATTTTAAGAAAATAATCGTCCAATCAATAAAAAGTGATCTAGAAATTGGATTTTTATTATTCACCTGAATTTTCAATAAATGCTTACAGGGCATTTTTAAGGTACCAGAATATCAAGGGTAAGGCGATGGTGGCGTCGGCTATTACAGTTGAATACCTTGCCTCCCTATTTACTTTTCCCCAAGAAATAGCTTCACTAAGCGTTGCCCCGCTGAGTCCTCCTGGCTCGGGACGATCCATTGTGATTTGGATCGCGTGCGACGCTGAAGTCGGACAAAATTGAAGCGATTGCATTATGAAATTTTTTGGTACACCTCCTCCAACAAAACACACGCCTGCTTTTTTCGCGTCCCAAGCCAAGTCGACCATTGTTAACATGTCCTTGAAATGGTTTAAGTTGATCTTTTGATGATGAAATCCTATTTGTAATGCCAATCCAGAGTCCGTGAACGCCGGGCAGAATATTGGTACCTTTTTATCGGCACAGGCTCTTAAAATTGACTTGGAACTGTTTGGTAATTGCTCTCCTAAAAAGCGTAAAAAAGCACTAACTGACATCTGTTGGTCAGGAATATCTAACTCTTTCACGAAATCTTCAATACCCTCATATACTTTATTAGGCAAGAACACGTCGTATATCCTGTTTATTTCTTCTGAATGTAATTCAGCATCGCTTATATCGCTAGAATTCGTACTTCCTTGGAGGTGATGATATCCTAAGGTTTCAGCAAGATCGTGAGTAAGATTTGCGCCTGTTGAAACCAACACATCAATGTATCCTTCTAATACGAAATCGCGAATAATTCCTTGCATTCCCGCAGGAACTAACGCCCCTGCAAGTCCAAAAAATTTAACGCATTCAGCATCTTCGATCATTTCTTTATAAATATCACAGGCTATCGCCAGGCGTTTTAAATTAAATCCCGTTTCCTTGGATGCGTTAATCAAGTTTACTATATCAGTATTTTTAAACACTTCGAACTGGTTAACACGCTTTAACCTATCCTTGATATTTTCTTTTTTCATTCTTTATCACTCTTGGAATTCGTTTTAATGAAAGATATCAATTCGACAATTAATTTTGCTGCGAGGTTGCAGGTCAGATTGTTTGGCAAGTCTAAGTTAGGAGCAACTTCTACAACATCAAACGCAATGATTTTAAAACGACTCGCAAGCACTTTTAATATCTTCCACATTTCTCGATAAGTAAATCCTCCTGGTATTGCATAACCCGTGCCTGGTGCAATTGAAGGATCTAAAGCGTCTATATCTATTGAGATGTAGAGGTTTTTGATTCCCGATTTGTTGAAAAAATCAATAATTTTTTGAATATATGCATCTAATCCCGATTCACACAGTAAATAGGCGTCTAAATGGAATAAGTGATTTTTTATGGCGATTTCTTTTTCGGGAAGGTCAATATCCCTGGTTCCTGCGATTAATAAGTTTCGATTGGAAATGTATTCCAGATCAAGTACCCTGTGGGATATCGTTGCGTGAGAATATTTATTATTGTCCCATTCCTCGTAAAGGTCCAAGTGAGAGTCAAAGATTAAAACACCGAATTCTTCCTTTCTATCAATTAGATCCCCCGTGGCCTTGATGGTCGGGTAAGAACAAAAATGATCCCCTCCAATCATGATTATCACGGCTTTATCGTTTTTTTGATATATTCTGTTAACCGTCTCTTTAATTGACTCTATATTTTGATCAATATTTTCAGGAATAATTTTCACATTTCCGATATCCTTAACTTTAAAATCCTGTATGCTGAATCCTAATTCGGTTGTCAATGCTAAATCCATAGAAACATCGCGTATTCTATCCGGAGCAATGGAGGAATTAGGCAATTTAATCGTGGTTAAGTAATCCCAGGGTATTCCAAATATGACGAATTCTGCGTTTTCGTCAAGATTTTCACTAAAATCAAAAAATGTTTGAGTCACGATATTCATTCACATCTCGTCAAGAGTTTCTATTCCCAATAAATTCAATCCACTTTTTATTATTATTTGGACGCACCTAATAAGCAGCAAGCGCGCTTTTTCCACCTCTTTATCGTCTGAAATTACCACGCAATCGTTATAAAACGAATTAAACGCTTGACATAGCGAAAGCAAGTATTGAGGTATTAGATGGATCCCGTGCGTGGTGGCGGCCTGGTACACTTCTCCTGGAAATTGATGTAGGAGTTTAATGAGTAATAATTCTTTTTCGTGCGATAATATTTCGTAATTAATGCTTGAAGTAATTGTTTCTTTTGATTTAAAAATGATTGACTGGATTCTGGCATAACAATATTGGATGTAGGGGCCAGTCTCACCTTTAAACTTGATGGATTCGTTGGGATTAAACATGAAGTCTGATTTTGGATCGAACTTTAGAATAAAAAAACGCAAGGCAGCCTTGCCAATCACATTTGCACGGTATCTTTTTTCCTCTTCCGATAAATCGGTGTATCTATTACTCACTTCTCCGTAAGCTAAATCGAACATTTCGTCGACTAAATCGTCGGCATCGACTGTTCTTCCTTCCCTACTTTTCATTTTTCCTCCTGGAAGTGAAATCATACCGTATGAGAAATGGTACATTTCCTCTTTAAAACCGATCGCATCTAGTATTGCAAAAAGCTGCTTGAAGTAAAGGTCCTGCTCGTTCCCAACAACGTAGATGGATGTATCGTAGTGAAAATCTTCCTTCTTGAGGTATGCAAGGTAGATATCTTGTGTGACATATATCGTCGTGCCGTCACTTCTTAATAAGACCTTATCAGGAAGGTCGTATTTATCTTTCAAGCGTGCGATTATGGCTCCGTCGTCATCTTTTTCGAAAATGCCCTTCTCAAGAGCTTCAGTTATTTTATCCTTGCCTTTCCAATAAAAATCAGATTCAAAATATTCTTTATCAAAAGTCACGCTAAATTTCTCGTAGGTTTCTTTAAATCCTTCCAAGGCCCATTTGCTCATCTTTTTCCACAATGCTCTCGTGTTTGGATCATTATTTTCCCAAGATAATAATATGTCCTTTGCTTCTTGAGCAAGAGATTCGTTTTTTTCTAGTTCTGTGTGATAATTCACATATGCCTGTCCTACAAAATGATCCGATTTCTGGTTTGGTTCTTTATTTTTACCCCATTTCTTGTACCAAAGCATGCTCTTGCAGATGTGAATACCTCTATCGTTGTTTAAATTCACTTGAAAGATTTTATGCCCAATATATTTGTATATATTGGACATTGTGCTTCCTAGTAAAATGTTCCTGATATGCCCTAAGTGAAGTGGCTTGTTTGTATTAGGGGAGGGATATTCAATGACAATGGTTCGTGAAGTAATTGACTTGGTTTCCAACTTGCCATACTCTTCTTCCATTTTCATTATAGTTAGCAGAACGAGTTCTGGCTTGACGCGAAAGTTCAAATAAGCTCCCTTAGATTGAATCTCCGCCAAATATTCGGGAAGAACTATTTTTGAACGCAACTCGCTGGCTAATAAATCGGGCTTTTTTTTTTCGAATTTGGACAATCTAAAACAGGGAAAGGCGTGAGTGAAAGGAAATTCCGTAGGAGGAATCTCAATTAAGTCTTCAATTTGTTCGATCGTGAAATAATCAATCTTGGTTTTTAGTAATTCCGCTATTTTTTTCTTGTTAACGATTGTCATTGTCAGGTGCTATCAATCATTTTTTATTGTAATGGCAGATATGTTCACTAATTCAAAATACTTAATTATTTTTCCCATTCCTTGCCAAAACACATATATCATATGGAATGTAATATTGATAAAACACGAGCGTTTAATGAAGCTCTCAAAAGTACCAGAAAAAGCGAGAAAAAGCCTTATATTAATATAGAAACGATAAAAATTTTAAGGTATATATATAAATAATATATGCAATATTAAAATCATATTTTATTTTTTCAGAATCAATTTTACAGAAATTAACATGGTTTATTTAAAAAAAAGAATGGACATTATGCTCATTAGACAGGAGGTTTTTGGCCATGTCTTATGATGCAACATTTAAGATCGTTTTGTTCGGGGACGCTGGAACTGGTAAGACCACTTTAGCCCAGAGGTTCTTGACAAAATTATTTAAGTCAGACTCAAAAATGACGATTGGCATTGATTTTGAAGTAAAAAGCTTGGTTGTAGATGGTAAAAAAGTCAAGCTACAAATTTGGGACTTTGGAGGAGAAGAGCGTTTCCGATTTTTATTACCTTCTTATGTGAGAGGTGCTAATGGGGGATTATTTATGTACGATGTTTCTAATTATTCTTCCATCGCTCACATTGACGATTGGATGATCGTTATAAATAAAGAAATGCGTAAAGAAAAAAAGATTCCCATTCTGGTTATTGGTGGAAAAGCGGATCTTGCCGACGCGAGAGAAGTGTCAAGCGAAGAAGGCATAAATATCGCAAAATCGAGAGGCGTGGATGGATTCATCGAATGTAGCAGTAAAACTGGAGAAAATGTAGACGAAACATTTGAAGCGCTAACACGCTTGATGCTTCAAAACACAAGTTTCTCTTGAATTTAAATAAAATATAAAAAAATAGATTATAATAATAGCACTTTAGAAGATTTTCTTCCTATATCTTTTCGCTCTCAAGTAGATATACAATAGGTTAATTGCAATGAATACACCAATAACGACTCCTTGTAGTATCGGTTCGTTCGCCCAGAAGGAAACACCAAGTAACGTCAAAAGCAAGTTAGTGGTCATTTCCTTCAAGAACTCGCTCTTCTCCATTCTTTCTTCCAATCTTTCTTGAATTATCCTGTCCGTTTCGATTTCTTGAGTATATTCGTCCACGAGTTTCTTTATCTCCTCGTCTTCCTTTGTGTAATTCAACGCCTTGGCGGGATTGATGATCCAATCATTCAAGATAGCGTTAGTTAAAAACGATTTAGTTTGAAACACGAAGGACTTATCAATAAAGTCGTAGTAATTTTTAATTTCAAATTGATCGTCCTTTAATTCTTTTGAAAGGATGGAAAACTTTCCATAAACATCTTTCTTTTCGAACTTCTGTGGGAAGTCGTATATTAATCGCAAAGCGTTTACGAATTTAGTCTCGTAAAAAGCGTTTCTATCTCTTGCCCTGAATATAGGGACTATTGGGAGATATAATGTGTCGTTCAGATTGTTAATCACGATCAATTCTGAGGAACGCCAGTTGAGCTTGATCATTTCTTCCACGATCCTTCTCCCTATTTGGATGAGCTTATAAACCGTCTTATCAGCGCTTTTTGAACTCGTTCTACATCCGATAATGAGTTTATCTCCATCAAAATTGCCCCATATATTTTTATGAATGATTTTAAAACCACGTGTCGTCCTGAATTTCTTATCAACATTTAATTTAAAACCCCAAAACTGAGCGTCGGGAAAACAACTGGAAAGAAAGTGATGGGAATCCGTAAAACTTCCTGGAATCTTTATCACGATATAAATTTCGTTGTTTCCTTCAGGAATTCGATATGTTCTCCAATTAAAATCGACCTTGTACTCTTTTGTTTTGATTTCGGTCTTCCAATTCTTCATGTAATACACGTGAGATCCTTCCACGATTCGAAATTTTATTTCCTTGCCAAACCTGAGTTCCTTCAAGGAGGCTCCTATGTATTCTATCTCCGGTTTTATTTCGTTTGTTAATAAGTTGGTCTTAAAGTAATAATCTTGAATTCCTCTTTTTATTAATAGGTTTGTCATGGTTGCCTTGGAAGTTACCTTCCCCTTAGACAATATTTTCTTGACCTTTCCCTTTATTTCATTCTTAATGCGGATTTTATTTTGTTCTTTCTTTTGTTGTTCTTCTCTTCTTTTGTTCTTTAATTCTGCTTGTTTTTTCTTTCGTTCTTCAATTTCTTCTTCTGAGAGCCCTTTCTTATTCTTCTCAAGGTCTATTTCTTCTTCCTCTATCCCTTCCTCCTCTTCTTCCTCTTCTATTTCTTCTTCCTCTGAGATTACATACTCGTTCTTGGGTACTTTTTCGCTCATTGTCCTGATCTTAATAGTGATTAATTTTTGGATTATATTGTTTTAATTAGTGCTAATAAAAAAAGATAACTTCTTTTGACTTTTTTTTGCAGAAGGTGATTGAAATATTCAAAAAAGATCATCAAGCAATAAAAAATAAGCTGAAAAAATTAAAATTCTGATTCTTCTAACTTTACGAATGTATATAAGAACACGATGATGAAAATAGCTGCTAAAACGCTTAAGCTTATAACTCTCAAGAATTCAGAGAGCTCGATGCTAAAAATGAGCATATTAGAACCCATGAACACGGCAGCTAAAATATATCCAACTAAGTGAGAGCTAAATTTCCCTGATCTTCCTTTTCCCGAGAAATAATTCACGATTGACACGAATAGTACGATAAAGAATCCTAAGTTGTAGAATAGATCTATGATCTCATATTCCCCCGTTTCTTCGTGAGCGTAAGCTAATAGTAGGAGGCCTCCAGTTAATAAACCCTCTAGAATGGCTATGTAAAGATTCGTTCGATCTGCTTTAGGATCTGACCAGAATTGTTCGTACTCGCTCACGCCTCGATTTGCAATCAAGACGAATAAGGAACCAATGGCCAATGCCGTGCACAAAGAGTACGAGAAAATGAATACATGTTCGAGCATCGGAATCCACACGTCGTTGAATAAAAGAATGGGGAGCTTAAGGTATTCGGGGACAATGCTGACCGTGCAAAAGATTGGCAGAAGGCTAGCAATTACGGCAAGAATCCATGTTATCAATGGTATCTTTTGATTCTCGTCAAAACTAGACTTTCGAAATGTCGTGGCTTGCCACATCATGGATGCAAAGCTGAGGACGGCAATGAGGGGTGTGATCAAGGGAAACGCAAACACGAACAAGACAAACACGGCGTTCATCCCGTAAAAAATTTTTAACCGTAGGGGGATGATATTCGTTGTCTTTTCCATAGAGTCGATTGATTCGGCGAACCGATTTGCAAACAAGATTAAAAAATAAAACCACCCTACTGCGTAAGTCAGGGGCGTGAGTATCTTGATGATGAGTGTATTCATAATTGGATCGCTTGACCACCACAAATTAAAATCGGTAATATTAAAGACAATAAAGATGATGACGGGTACGACAAAGATCGCTACGAAAACGAACAAGCGACTGACTAATATGTTTTTAATCGTGAACGGCATGATATCGGTTTTAATAAGTTGCTTATAAAGTATTATTATTTCCTAACTATAAAAATTTAATATATAGAATTAAATTGGATTTATTTGAATTAATCATGATCTCTATCAGAAAATCTCTGTAAAAAATTTTTCTTCTCAACAGCCATAGAAAGGAAATTGATGTATGAAGGATCCTTACATAGTCGCAAGAAATTCTTATAAAATGTCCCTGGAGCCTTGTTTTCCACACACCATCTAGCATATTTAATATTTTAATGTAAGTTTTCGAAATAAATGTAAAATTCTCTTGGTACGCTGTTTTTCAATCCTAATCTCGTAAGCTCCATGTCTTTCTTTACATTATCAATAAAGTGAAAAAACTCCCATGGTGCCTTAAGTTTTAATCCTAGCTTCGTAATTTCTTTGTTTTCCCTTGAAATATCCTATACACGATTTCCTGCTTGAACGCTTTTTCTGCGAAAGGATCTCCAATTATAGCAAGCTTCTTTAGCAAGGGAAAAGCAATGTTTCTATGTAAGAGATGCGTGTCGTATTCATATTCCGCCCATACTTGTAAATTCGAGCAATGTCCCCAAAATTCCTGCTCGGGGTTTATGTTTAATTCGTTGTATTCTTACATATGGTCAATTGATATATTTCGTCGTATTCTTCCATGTCGTCAATGGGAATGTTAAAAACAAGATATTTGAATTGTTGGAACATTTTATCGTTTATGTAGATGTTTGTTTTTCCGTCTTCCAGCTTAAGAGTGATGCAGTCGTTGACTTTGAATTCTTTTTCTGACATTTTTGTTTTGTAAAGGATTGATGAAGAATAAATACAAAAAACCTTTATAAATCCATCTAGAAGGAAATTGAAATTAGCTAAAGATCCTTTATCTTACTTTAAAACTGAAAAGAAAAAAAATGGTAAAAAAAAGTCTATATGATGGTTATTTCACGCTAAGGACCTTGCCCTTATTCATCTTCACGATGACATTACCGAATTTCGCAACGCTTTCCCTGTGCGTAACGATGACCATAGTGGTCTCGTATTCCTCGTTGATTTTTTTCAACAAGTTCATTATCATGGCTTCGCTCTCGGGATCGAGATTACCCGAAACCTCGTCTCCAAAAATCACGCGTGGCTTGCTCACTATAGCTCTTGCAAGCGCAACTCGTTGCTTTTCTCCGCCTGACATTTCAACGGGGTAATGGTCCTTTCGCTCCAACATGCTCACATCTCTCAAGGCGGCAATTGCTCTATTTTGAATTTCTCGAGAACTAAGCACGGTTGGCCACAATAAAGCTTCAATGTTTTCCATTGCGGTTAGTGTGCTGATCAAGTTATAATCCTGGAAGACGAACCCTACTTTTTGGCGCCTTAACTTAGAAAGGCGATCTTCTTTGGCCCTAGCAATGTTTTCTCCGTCAAAAATGATTTTTCCACTATCGGGGAGGTCAAGTCCGCTCATTACATTAAGCAGGGTTGATTTTCCACATCCAGTTGGTCCTTGAACCATGACAAAATCACCTGACTTGATCGTGAGGTTCACATCCACGAGAGCGTGTATGATGGCTCCTGAACGACGATATTCTTTGTTCACATCAATAACTCTAATCATGGTATCTTTATCTGTTGGCATTCATTTCACCTCCTTACTCTCCTACTCGCCTTAGTGCTAACATTGGTCTAACTTTCGTGATACGTCCCCGAGCGCCCATGTAACCGATGAATTGCACGATT
>JBHLMB010000013.1:10509-14253 GCA_048938565.1 Promethearchaeota archaeon
TGCCCTACGCCGGGCAACGGATCGACGACCGTGTGTGATGACAGCGGCAACGACCCGATGAATATGGCAACCGTCAAAACGACTGCCTGAAGGGAAACAAGTGGATCGGCATTTACATCTATGTCAGGAAAGGTAAATTTAATGTAGCCCAAGATTGCTACCCAATGAAGGCAGAATTCCACCGTGATGATCAATCCCATAATCGTCGTGTAGAAAATATACCCCAATATGAGTGTGCTTATTTCACCACTACGCCATCCAATACATTTCAATGTCGCCCAGATCTTTCTGTTCCTCCTGACCGTCAACCAAGCGTATAATAGCGTGAGTGCCAAGGCGGCAATTATAATGACTATTAAGGGGTAAAAAAACGAAGATTGCCACCACTCTGTTGTTTCTGTCGTTTCTGAAATGATAACTTGTAGCATAAAACTCGTCGTGAATGTTAAAAATGTATAAAGCAAGGCAAATACGGTGAAGGTCTTTTTTTCCCTTGTACTCATCTTCCAAGCCTTTTTCCATAAACGCATGACCATAATTATAACACTTGAATTTTTTAAAAGTTATTATTTAAATTTGTTCGGTGTTATATTAATGGTAATATAATAATAAAATGTTTGGGATAGAAATGACCAATATTGAAACGATAATTGATGACCTATTAAACACGGAAGAAAATGTGTTTGGCGTGGCAGTGATTGGAAAAGACGGAAATCTAATCACGCAAACGGAGAACTGGGATATTTCAGGAGATTTACCTGCGCTAAATGAAATATTAGCGCTGAAACTAGAACTTGGACAAAAAGGCATAACGAGCATCTCATTGCAAGGTATAAAATATATGATTGTTGAAAACACAGAAGAAAGAAAGATAGGAACCAATGTTACTGGTAAAGGACATGTGATCATAGCTCCAGTACCCATAGGTGGGACGGGAGCTCTTGTATGTTACATCAATCCAGCGGCAGGTCCTCGAGATGCGCTCTTTAATATCCAAACATTTGCATTAAAACTCAATAATCTTTTATGATATTATTTCGTTTGTAATAGCATAATTTTCTGCTATTATTTTATTTAATTATCCAATATTTTTTTAGCTCTTTTCTCAGGACATCTTTGATCTTTACAATTTCGCTTGCTTTCGATTGGTCGGAAAAATCCATATATTCAAATTCTGGGCGTTCGTATTCTTCTTTTAGTAAGGCTTTTAATACCGAATGAACGCAAACTGGCAGGCCAGTAAGGCTATAACCTCCTTCCAAAACAAACGCAAGCTTCCCCTCGCAAATTTCATGAGTCAAACCTACCATCCATTTTGTAAAATCGTGGTATGCCTTACTCGTGAGCAAGCAATTTCCCACGGGATCGTTCCAATACATGTCAAAACCCATAGCAACAATCACGACATCGGGTTGAAATTGTTTTAAGATTGGCTCAAGTATGTCCGTAAGTTCAAGAAAATCGCTATCAATAATACCTATAGGAACAGGAAAGTTAACATTTTTTCCAAGACCTTCTCCTTCCCCTAATTCGCTTAAAAAACCAATATCTCCTTCTTCAAAATCGTACTCGTGGATTGAAAAATACAGCACGCTTGGATCATCGTAAAAAAATTGGGCTATTCCATCCCCGAAATGGTCGTCAATATCCACTATAGCTATTTTTTTTTTATAAACCTTTACTTTTCGTAAGTAGAAAATTGCGTTTGCAATGTTGTTAAAAATGCATAATCCCGATGGTCTTTCTCTTGAAGCGTGATGACCTGGTGGACGGATAAGTGCAAGGGAATGGAGTACTTGTTTGCTTAGTACCATTTCTATTGCCTTTATTGCACCCCCCAAAGCCTTTTTTGCCAAGGAAAAAGTAGTTTTAGTTATGAAAACCTCATCACCTATGAGACCGTGTCCTAGGTTAGAAAGCCTGTTTACCATGTCGATGTTGTACTTTGAATGTGCAAGTTTCAAGATCTTCTCGCCAACTTGGATTGGTTTCTCGAATATAAATCTAGTATCGTTAAAAATACCCCTTTTTTTCATATAATCTCTTATGACCTTGATTCTCAGAGGATGTTCGTTTGAATAGAAAGATGGTCGAGGATAAGGTGGAATGTGCTTGAACATAAATTCTTCGTCACTAATAATTGCTATTGTTTTTTCCAAGTTTTTCACCGTGGTTTATTAATAATAATAGACTAAAGATAAAATATAATAGTTGCTAAAGACTAGTCTGGAATAGTCGCTACAGCTCGAACCCATCCCGCTCCTGCTCTTGCTATTTTAATAGGAAAGCAATAAATGGTGGCTCCTGCGGGCGGGACTTTATCTAAATTTGCTAATTTCTCGAGTTGGAAGTATCCTAGATTACGTCCTGCGAAATGCCCTTCCCATATAATAGATGGGTTTGGATTATTACTCTTAATCGATTGTACCCATTTTTGAGCCGTGATGATGAAAGGAGCGTCCCATGACCACGCATCCGTGCCAACCACATGGACTCCTTGCTTGATAATGTGTAAAGTTGCTTCTTTTCCAATACCTACCCCATAATTCGTGTATTTCCTGGATTCGATGTGTTTAGGTGCATTAGTATGGACGCATAAAATGTCTCCTTCCTTTAACTCGTGATTGATTGATTTTAATTTAACATCAATGTCGCTTGGTGAAAGCACATGCCCCTCCTCTAAATCTGTACAATCCAATACAATAAGCGGGCCTATCCCCCATTCTAAAGGAAATTCGTCAATAGTCATTGCTTTTCGTTCACTAATGCTCTTGTCTTGAATAGGTGCAAAATGCCAAGGTGCGTCCATGTGAGTACCACTATGCGTGCCTAATGTTATTTTCTCCGTGGCCCATCCTTTCCCATCTGGTAAGTGTTCCTCAGGTTTTAGGTCAGGAAATGTATAAGCCATTTCTAGGCTACCCCTTTGGTGGTTAGTATACTCGATCTTAGGTTGTGTCAAGGGCGGATCGAAGAGCATCTCGTCTGGATTTATTATTGGTATTGATAAATCTATAAATTTTATTTTATTTTCACCTTTCTCTTGGTTTGAATAATGGTTACAAAATCAATGCATATTCTTTTATTAAGGTTATCAAAATTAGATCAAGTAATATCACACTCAATATGATAATATAAAAAGAAAATATTTTTTTGTTTGAGTGCTTGTTGTTTATCTTACCTTTTTCTCGATTGCAACTATGTCTTCAGTGCGGATGATCATATCGTAAAAGGATTTTGAATCCGTTCTTTCGATATGAGTACATTTACCCGTTGTTCTTATTATCTTGCAGCTAATTGATTGTCCCGTTTTTAAAAGAATGTCAACGGATTGTTTTGTCAATCTAGATAAAATATGATTAAATGTGTCGATTTCTTTAAGTTCCATTTGAAAAATACCTCTTAATGTGATTGTTTATTAATTTTAGATATTCTTTTGTAATTATTTTAGTATATTAAATTTATTTAAAAAAAAGAGAGAATTTATAATAATTATTTCTACTTATGAGGGTGGTTGGGTTATTTCTGTGATCCAAATCTTCTTAGCTATTTTTTGTAAAAATTTGGTGTTGCCTTTTTGCATTAGATCACAAATCAATAAAGAAGGAATTATATACGCCAATATAATAAATGGCATAAGAAAAAATAATACGATACTTACTATTTTACTTGAATCGCTTAGATCAAATCCTGCAATGGAATCACCCAGAATTTTTTAAATGTTATTAGATGTAAATGATCAAA
>JBHLMB010000448.1:0-3508 GCA_048938565.1 Promethearchaeota archaeon
ATCCAGTAAATATGATAAATAATAGAACGATCAAGCAGACCTAAAACTAACTATCAACGAGCATCCATTGAACAGTGCGATATACTCTTTTCGCACTCGTTTTTTCATCAAATGCTTGCTATCTATCATAGTATTATAATTGTAAGGATAATATTTAAATTTTTTTTTCCCAATAAGCCCACTCGATTCCCACTTATCGTTTCGGGGCGCTTCACGTGAGATTTAAAGTCTCGAATGAATGGTGGAGAAAAATCGCGAAGTGGAATAGTAATAATTTAGAATAATGGTTCCTTAAATCCCAATATACTATGAGAGCATTTCTCTTTAAAATTCAAGGGAAGGTGGTCTAGCTTGGAATGATACTTGGTTCGGAACCAAGTGGTCGGGGGTTCAAATCCCCCCTTTCCCGCTATTATAATTGCGTTGTAAAAGCTCGAACATCAGCGATATTAAATAAGTTCAATTTTTTTCCATATCAACTTATATATCTAGAAGATTTTATGTTTAACATTATTAATAATACAATAGAGGTGCTTATTATAGTAAAAGCATATGAAATAAGATTAGAAAATGACAATATGGAATTATTTTTTTGCGAATTTTCTGAAGCATTTAATCCAAATTTTATGCATGAAAGCAAAAATGGTTCTATAAGAACTTATATCTTTGAATGGTATTATGTTAGGATAAGTTCTTACTTATCCACAACAGTCATATTTGAAATGGTAGATTCTAATAAATATATTATTAATATAATCGTTTCTGGAGGCGCTCAAGGGCATTTAGGATTGACATGGGGATCTGAAAGGAACATGATGAAGAAATTAATAGAATTTTTTAGTGAATATGGTGGAGTTGCTTCTCAGTTGAAGAAAAAAATAAAATCTGAAAATATTGATTTCTCCAAAATGAGTCCAAAGGAGCGGGAGCGTACTATCAAAAAATTTAAAAAAAAAAGCTACTTTACAGGATGAAATAAATGCATTAAATTAATAATCAATAAATAGAATAACAACCATTATTGTTGAAATAAAAAATTAAACTAAGGTAAAGATCGTCGTTTCAGGAGGTTGGAGGTTTAAAGCCCATAATATAGGCATTACTTCTTGTTTGGATGGATATATATGTATCATTTCAAATCTTTATCTTTGTAGTTCCCAGTGCAAGTACCCGCTAAATAAAATCCTGTTTTTTCGTGCCACAATTGGGACGCAATATTATTTAAAGGCTCAACTACAACAAAAGATACGATTGGTAGAGTTATATCTCCAATCATCTTTTCAATGAGGGTTTTACCAATGCCCTTAGATTTCTATTTGGGAAGAATGCTTATCTGATCAAAATAGATGATAATCCTTGGACCTAGTCTCTTGGATCCAAATTCGATGAAAAACCTATTAATCGATACGCTTTTCGGCCCAGAATTGGGAAATGTTCAGAGATATTTAATATTGATGCACATGGAAAACATCCTTGCCATTGCTGACGAATTCGATAAAACAATGGCAGAAGTGGATGCTGGGGATGAAAATATATCATTAAGCGACGAAATCGAGATTGTAGAAAGACTCGAACAGAATCTCAATAGAAACATATTAGAATACAATAAAGACATCGTAATATCCAAAATCACGAGATTGTTGTTTACGAGCACATTTAAAACAAGCATGTTCAACGAAATGATTGATAAATTGGATGGTTTCCATTTTTCAATACAAATTGAAGCAGTAATCTCTAGAATTCGTAAAACCCTTAATAGAGAGCGTAATTCGCTTAGAATGAAAGCTTCAAAAGTAGAAAATCAATTTTTAGCTATATTAAACTTCCTCGCAATATTTGAATTAGGGCTCGGTGTTATTGAAATATTACAGGATCCAGATCCAGATAGTATTATATTAGGTATTGCTCGAATAGCCATAACAACCGTATTGGTCCTTGCCTGCTATATACTGTATAAAAACAGGGAAAAGAAATTATAACCCACTTATTTTTTTATTTTCTTCAATATTTTTTATGATTAGGAATTGGATTGAATGACTCTTTAGTTGAACTTGGTCGCATTTCAATTTCTTACCAGACGAATTTAAATAGTCTATAAAATATGAGTTAAATTATAAAAACGATCAAGAGGGTGAAATACAATTGGAACAATGTGTTGTAAATATAGATAAAAATCGATTTAACACTGCACTTGGTAATTTTGTTGAAAGTTATAATCCAAGCTTTAAATATCAAACTTCAGACGGTACAATAAGCGTGTATGCAATCGAGAATTATTATTATCGGATCGAATCAGACCTTTCCACAACGGTAATATTCAATTCCTATAAAGGGGAAATTAACATTGTCGTTTCAGGAGGCTCTCACGGGCTATTTGGAATAACGTGGGGATCTGAAAGGAACATGATGAAGAAAATGATTGAATTCTTTGAAGAATTTGGTGGAATTGCTACTTGGAAAACAAGAGAAAAGTACCAACAATCATAGTAATAAACAGCATTCTACTCATTAATGTGATGTCCTGATTAAAAAAAAATTTAAATGATAGTTAACTACTTAGGATATCTCAATCAGAACTTGAATTGTTTTTTATTCTTTTTCTTAGGAGATGTAATATGGAGCCAAGGTGGCGTAGCCCGGTTTAAATTGATCGTCCCAATAGAGGGGTAAGAACGCACCAGACTGAAGATCTGGGTATCGTGGGTTCAAATCCCACCCTTGGCATTAATTATTCACTTTTTTACAATAATAAGATTTTTCATTTCTTTAAGGCTGATTAATAATTTCTGATAATAAAAAAAAGATAGTAATAATAAAGGATAAAGAATTAGCTGTAGTATAAGTCCTCATCGAAATAATCATATATACCATCAACCAGCTTCTCTATGGTCGAAAAAGGAGTTGTACTTATCACGTTCCCATCTTCGGTTGATAATTCCAGACCGTATGTAGTTTGTCCGTCTTTTCCTTTCATTTTCAATATTTTAAACGACATGATTGTCTTTTTCTTCATGTTTACCTACCTCCTATTTATTGTTTTACTTTAGATATTGGAGTTTCTTCTAATTATTTCAATTAGAAGCGTCGAATGTACCTCTCAGGTGAAAAAGTTCCGAGTGGTGCACTTATATTCCTTGGCATTAACCTGAAATAGAAATCTTCAAGAATTAAACGCACAAGATCGACTCTAATTCTAACAAGCAAGAGTCCTTAGGGATATTATCTCGCAAGAGTACATTAATTACTTGGTTTACATTCCAAGAATTCCAATCATCAAGATCTGTAATCTTGTTTTTTAAGATAGATAAAATATCATCAATATTATCAAAAAAAAGATCATTTCGTCCAAATATGGAACTATCCTCAACGACCAATTTGGGGTCCTCTGTGAAAATTATGTTATTAGAAAAGAGTGGAATTGAAAATAGTCCCATGCAAACAACAATAACGATAAGAACTCTTATCATTGTCGTGTAGTTTCCTTTTTTTAATTGCTTTTGAAAAATAC
>JBHLMB010000449.1:0-3499 GCA_048938565.1 Promethearchaeota archaeon
TCAGATTTTCAAAGAAATAATAGAACAAAAATGGTGCAGTATTCCAGACGAAGAAGAAAGAGTTTCACAGGCAATAAAAACGTGTTTATTAATTGAAACAGAGGGAGTTGTTGTAAGTCCATTGGACGGCCTTCCAAAAATTTGTATTTCCAAAAACCCTGATGGAAGCAGATATGTCGACATATATTATGCTGGACCAATAAGAGCAGCAGGAGGTACAGTTCAGGCTTTATGTATATTAATTGCAGATTATGTAAGGCGCAAAACCAATCTTCCGAAGTACGAGGCTACGGAAGCAGAAATTGGTAGATATGTGGAAGAAGTCAAACTTTACGATAGAAAAATTCATCTACAATACCCCTCTTCTAACGATGAGATACGATTTGCAGTAAAGAATTTACCAATTGAAATTAACGGAGACTCTACTGAAGACGAGGAAGTATCGGCCTTTAGAAACCTACCGCGAGTAGAAACTAACAAGATTCGCGGTGGAGCGTGCTTGGTTTTAAACGACGGGATATTATCAAAAGCATCAAAATTATTGAAAATAACTAAGAGCATAAACTTAGAGGGATGGGATTGGTTAATCGACTTGAAAAAGATCTCTCTCAAGCAAGAAGGAGATAAAGTAAAAGGGGAAATGAATATTGAAAAAATTCCTCCAAATCCAAAATTTGTAGCGGACATCATCGCAGGGAGACCTGTTTTTAGTCATCCCTCACGAATAGGTGGTCATCGAATTAGATATGGCAAGTCTCGAAACACGGGATTAGCCGCCGCAGGAATGCATCCCGCTACAATGGCAATTCTAGACGATTTTGTTGCAATAGGAACTCAACTAAGGATCGAACGTCCAGGTAAAAGTACAAGTGTTTGTCCTGTAGATTCTATCGAACCACCTATCATAAAATTAAAAAACGGTAATGTGAAAAGGGTTTCAAGTTATAAAGAGGGCAGGAAGATATTTTCAGAAATCGAGGAAGTGCTTTTTCTAGGAGATATTCTCTTTGGATTTGGGGAGTTTGCGGAAAATAATCATAAATTGGTCCCTTCAGGTTATGTGGAAGAATGGTGGGCTTTAGATTTAGAAAAAAAATTGAATACGACGCATTCTAATCATAAAAATATATCAAAATACATCGAAAATCCCTTTCAAAACATTCCAACTGCTATTGAAGCTATTAATTTATCAAAAGACTTTAACATTCCTCTTCATCCCGCATATACAGATTTTTGGGGTAATATTAGCATAAAAGAAGTAATCGAGCTTAGAAAGGCTTTTTTAAAAGGATACATAAATTCAGAAGTTAAAATAGAGATTGAATGCCAGGAAAGTATAAAAATTGTATTAGAAAAAGCATTTATTCCTCATATAGTGAAGGATGGTAGAATATGTTTTAGCAAGGCAATGAATTATATTTATTCAAAAATTTTCAACTTAGATGACGAAAAACCACCACCTATTAATAATATGAATTCAGTATTTGCTTATTTTCATTCAATATCATCTATTCAAATAAGAGATAAAGCCCCCTATTTTATGGGCACAAGGATGGGCCGTCCTGAAAAATCTGAAAGAAAGAGCATGAAAGGCGTTCATACATTATTTCCCTTGAGCGATAAAGTGGGTAACTCGAGATTAGTAGAAAAAGCGATTGAATTACGACTTGATGATCCCAAAAAAGATAATAATTCAAGGAAAAACGAATTTAAAAGCAAGAAAGAAGAACTTCCGAATAGAATTGTAATTGATGTAGCGCGCAAGCAATGCCCTCAATGTGAATACATTTCAATATTCAATAATTGTCCAAAATGTGGAACTTTCACCGAATTAAGAAAAATATGCTCTAGTTGTAAACTACGAAAAAAACCATATCTATTTCCAGTACATATACAAGAATGCCCTCAATGTGGTGACTTTCTTTCAGCTTCATTAGAAGCGCGCTTTAACTTAAAAAGTCATATCTTTTCTAAGTTAAATAAATTGAGGATGAAAATGCCTGAGAAGTTTAAAGGAATAATTGGTTTAACTAACGAGTTTAAAATACCTGAACCAATTGAAAAGGGAATTCTAAGAGCTAAAAACAGCGTACTTGTATATAAAACTGCGGAAATTCGTTATGACGCCACAGACATACCTTTAACGCATTTCAAACCAAAAGAAATATCAACATCAATCAAAAAACTAAAAGAACTCGGATATATTACGACATATGACGGAAATGAGCTCCATAGCGACGAACAGATCCTGGAGCTTAAAGTACAGGATATATTGCTTTCGGATGATTGTGCAGAATATTTTCTAAAAGTAGCAAATTTCATAGACGATGAACTTGAATATTTTTACAATTTAAATCGGTTTTATAATGTTTCTGAAAGAAAAGATCTAGTGGGACATCTCGTTGTTGGATTAGCCCCACACACGAGCGCAGGCATTATTGGAAGGATCATTGGATTCACTCCCGCAAGATCTATATATGCTCATCCGTTTTGGCACGCTGCAAAGCGTCGCAACTGCGACGGAGATGAAGATGGTGTAATGCTCCTTTTAGATCCACTCCTAAATTTTTCACGGTTTTATTTACCAAGCAAGATTGGTGGTAGAATGGATGCCACATTAGTTATTTCTACATTATTGGATCCTAACGAGATTGACGCTGAAGCACATAATGTAGACTCTCTTTTTAAATATCCAATAGAGTTTTACGAGGCAACACAGAAATACGCAACTCCATCTGATATTAATAGAATTATGGGATTAGTTAAAAGCCGCCTGGGAACACCAGGGCAATATGAATCTGGATTTAATATACCAACTAGCAATATCAACGAAGGTCCAATAAAAACAGCATATAAGACTTATGAAGCAATGGACGAAAAAATTTCCGCCCAACTACATTTAGCTAATATCATAAACGCTGTTGATTCAAAAAATGTTGCCGAGAAAATTTTATCTACACATTTTACGCCTGATATTCAGGGTAATTTACGCAAATTTTCTGTCCAATCTTTTCGATGTATTAAATGCAACTCAAAATTTAGGCGCCCTCCAATCTCAAATGGGGATAAGTGCCCTCGATGCGGCAATAAAATCATTTTAACAGTAAATAGAGGAGGAATTGAGAAATATATTCAACGGGCAATAAATTTATGCAACCAATTCAAATTAGACGACTATACACTGCAAAAAATGGAACTCATCAATGAATATGTTCAAAGTTTAACGAATAATCCAAAAATCAAGCAACAAAAACTAAGCGATTTCTTTTAAATCCCATTAATCCTCATATCCAGGCTATGCAATACACTTAAGCTTAATAATACATAATTTGTCAATTTGTCATTGTAATCATTAAATAATTTCAGATTATTCTTTACAACACGATTAGATTTTTCACTAGTTGTAAATATTGATGTTTGAATTTTTTTTTTTGTTTTCTTTTCATATAACTCTATAACCGCTTGATTACTCTGCCTTAAAGTTGGTAGGCTTGATTTA
>JBHLMB010000450.1:0-2069 GCA_048938565.1 Promethearchaeota archaeon
TGTTATTCATAATAATCACAATAATATTTGATATGGTTAAAAAATATGATTTTTTATTTTAAAAAACTTATATGGACCATTTTTTAATCTAAACCAACTGAAAGTTCAGGCTCAAATATTCGAATTTCTTGCTGTCTTATATAAAAACTTAAATAAATCGTATACAATAGGACCGAATGCCATGTAATCAGTGAATATTCCAAAATATGCTTTATTTATCGTGCTTTCTTGCGTTAAGACAACCGTTGCCATTGCTCCCTTGTCAATGACGATAAGATTCGCAAAAAGATTTTTTTGAAATCTAATTTCAGCTTGATCCCTGTAAATTTTTACCAATTCTTTGAATCCTTCTTTTTTTAATAACACATCTTCCAATAATATCTTGATTGTTCTAACTCCTCTAGATTTGGCTTTCGCAATATCTTCTTGAATCGCTTCCAAAAACTCGTGCTCAATGCATAAAATATATATAGAAGATGAGGCTTGTTGGATTAATCCTAAAATTTTATTCAGGCAAGCATTTATACCTCCGTGAATGTATAAGGGAATTTTAAGTGGAACATCGTGAGAATGATATACTTGAGTAAGGGCTTGAATTATCTTATTTGAGTGGAAATCAAAAGAATCCCTTGTTTGTTTTCTGGAAATAATTAATGCTTCTTCAGGACTCTTGGCAATATATCTTGAAGGTCGAGATTCTTCTTCTTTGATTATCCACATCTTTTCTTTTTCTAGTTGCGTTAATACATTATAAACGCGTGAATATGGAACTCCAGAAGCTTCGGAAAGTTCTCTAGCATCCATAGGACCTCTAGAAATGAGCGTGAGGTAAATAGAAATCTCATAATCCGTGAGTCCAATGGCTTTTAAACTCATTTTTATATTCTCAGGAATTTCATTGGACAATGTTTTTTATACCTCACTGACTTATAGCATAACATAATTTTCTAAACAATATAATCCTTTTTTTTCAAGGTTCAATCATAATATTTATATTATCTTTATGGTAAAAGGAGGAAAATTTGACGATGGTTAGGTTTTTCTTACCTGTAGAGTGCAAATCAATCAAATAAATTTTAGAAAAAGGATGGGGGATATTAGCTAATTAATATATCCCTTTAAATTAAGTATAGATTTCTTCACTCAGGTTTTTAAAACACGACAAAAGTATTTTTTTCGAAAATTTAAGTATGAAATTCTGATAACGCTATGGCAAAATTTAATAAATCTGATTGATATTATTAATTATATACGCAATTATTAACAAATAAGGTTACTTGCATTACTATGGATGTTATTGATTTAAAAATTCTGGAAGAATTAAAAGAGAATTCGCGAATTTCTTTTAACGATATTTCGGAACGAGTTGGAAAAACAGAAGCGACTGTCAGGAGAAGAGTTAAGAAATTATGTGAGGATGGTGTTATACAAAAATTCACGATCGATTATTCCATCAACTCCAAACCTCAAACTCGTGCCACAGTTAAGATTGAACCTGATTTCAAGGAAATCAAAAGAATTTTAAAGGAATTACGTGATATTGAAGAAATTACGGACATCTGGAGGCTATCGGGGGATTGTGGTCTTTTTATGAAAGTTGAAATTCCCTCGATCGAGCAATTCAACCCTTTAATCGAGGAAAAAATAAGCCAAATAAAAGGCATAAAAATTGTCGAGACTTGTTTCATTACGGATGTTATTAAATAATAACAAGTCTGATAATTCTCTTTTTTATTGATCACATTCATAAAGAATCAATTAAACAATCAATCTATCTTGTTATAAAGATTATTGATAAACAATGTCAAGTTTAGATCATACACCAATCTGAACTTACACATTAAGATCGTCATAAACTAACAATTCCTTTATTCGTGTCATCAAATTATTTGTCAATCTTTTTAGTTCATAATAATCGGGCATTGGTAAATCGAAATACTTATAATGTTCTATAAAGGGCTCTCCCATTTTAAAAACACTCATTTTTCCAAGATTTAAGATTTTAGTATGTTTCGGAAATGTATTTTCCGTACCCGTTATTCCAATTGGAACTATTGGTACTTTTTCCT
>JBHLMB010000450.1:2079-3499 GCA_048938565.1 Promethearchaeota archaeon
ATACCATGTCACACCTATGGCTATTACAGCACTTCCCAATAATGAATAAAGTAATAACATTCCTCATCTCCTGCTTTAAATTATTATTCTAAATAACTATTTTGGTACTTTTTCCTCAATTGCAAAGCGTATAGCGCCCGTGTGTCCTTCAAGAACTTCGGGAATCCCATCAATAGTGCCTTCAGGATAAATTATGACGAGTTCACCTTCTTTCAAGCGTTCTTTTGCGAACCAAAAAGCACCCAATATCACTCCTTCCTCTCATTAAAGGAAATGCAAGGTGAGTCCTTATCCAAGCGTTAACAATAGGTAATTGAAATAGGGATTCCTTTGACATCTGATATAACTTTCGACCTTCTTGTTGGCAAGCAACGGCATTAATAATAACATCCCATTCTGAGTTATGATTCGAACAAAGAATTGCAGGACCGGCTTTGGGTAGGTAGGTATTTCTTGTAATTAATTCTTTTATAAGGGATGAAAGAATCGCACAATACTTTTTGAATGAAATTACCATTAATTTGCCAAGAAAAATGTTGAAACTGCTTTTTTAGACCGAAAACTTCCGTTGATTTAAGCAACGACATCCAAGTATCGTCAATCAACTGTAAATACCTTTTAAAGTAATGCCTAGCTAATTTTTTTACACCTGTTTTCTTATCTTTGGTACTAACTGGAGAACCAATTGAAATGGCCTCTTGTTCCTTCTTTTTCTTCCTAAACTCCGTTACAGAATAAGCATACTCGTGCTTGCCCTTTAATAAATCCAGTACTTCTTGTCTTAATTCGTCCGATAATTTTCTTAGCAGTTCATAGGTGATTTCATCTGATTTGTATTGATTATAAAAAATGGGTCTGCCGATTCGAACAATAACTTTTGAAGGTTTTACTACAATGCTGCCTTTTGGTAATACTTTTCTTGAACCGATAACGGCCGCAGGCACAATGCGTACACCACATTCGATGGCAAGCCTGACAGCTCCTGTCTTAAATTGACCAACATTTCCATCGATATTGCGCGTGGATTCTGGAAACATCCCTATCCACTGTCCGCTTTCTAAAATTGATTTTGATTTTTCCCAACCTTCATATATATCCTCTTTATTGAATTTATAAGCTCCCAAGTTAGTAAAAAGAGTTTTCATGAGAGGCGTGCGAAAATTATCTATTTTACTCCACCACTGGATGCGTATATTTTCAGTTGCAGAGCCCACGAAGAATGGATCAAAGTGGCTTTCGTGGTTTGATATTAAAATACCTCCTTTTCCTGAGTTATTTCCATATTGAGGAAACATGTGACCCTCAATATTTTGCACTTCAATTTTCCAAATAAATCTCGTGGCAGTATGCACATATATATTTGCACCTTCGAGACCGAGTAGTTTCTCCATATCCACCAGCAACTCCAAGTCATAGCTAC
>JBHLMB010000451.1:0-3491 GCA_048938565.1 Promethearchaeota archaeon
CTTTAATTTTTTCAAATTAGAATCTATTTTTACTTTTAGTTTAGGTTCAACGGAATCATATCATAACTTAAGATATTACGATTTAATAAAATAATTTATGTCAAAAAATCCGAAAAAATAATAGTATTCCAAAATTATAATCTAAAACAATAGTAGAATTTTAAGATTTATCGTTAAATTGTGAATAAATATGACGAATGTAATTGGAGATTGGGGATTTTCAAACAGGTTGAATCGAATTATCCAACCCAAATCGGGACGATGCGTGATGCTTGCCATCGATCACGGCTATTTCGGTAATATTCCCGGTCAATTAAAAGATTTTAAGAACCTTGCTCCCTTGTTCGAATACGCAGACGCTTTAATGTTAACTAGAGGGATGTTGAGAAATTGCGTCCCTGCCGAAACAAACAAGCCGATAATATTAAGAGTATCTGCTGGTGCAAGCATGTTAAAAGAGCTCTCCAATGAGGAAATTAGCGTGACCGTCGATGATGCTATTAGATTAAATGTATCTGCTCTCACATGTTCTATATTCGTTGGGGGGGAATATGAAAAGCAATCGCTATTGAACTTGTCAAAACTCGTGAATTGGGGCCAACAATATGGAATTCCAACTCTCGCAGTAACTGCAGTCGGGAGAGAAATGGTAAGAGACGCTCGATATCTAGGAATGGCAAGTAGAATGGCCGCAGAGATGGGTGCAACTATGGTAAAAACCTATTTTTGCGATCCGGATTTCGATCAGGTTACTGGAATATGTCCTAGTCCCGTGGTTATCGCAGGAGGCAAGAAAATACCTGAAAGAGATGCGCTACAAATGTCCAAGAGTGCAGTAGATCAAGGTGCAGTGGGCGTAGATATGGGTAGAAATATATTCCAATCTGACAGTCCTATTGGTATGATTAAAGCCGTTCGAGCCATAGTTCACGATAAAGCTTCAGTAGACGAGGCATTTGAGATATACAAGAACGGGCCTAAGGGACTGTAATATTTTTAGATTTTAATTTTCTTTTCTTTCTTATTTTATTATATAAAAATTTAATTTTAAAATAAAGCACCATTTCACTTTATCATATCGCGTTAATAATTATCTAATCACGGTTCTATTTGATGAATGATTTCAAGATACCCAACCTTCAAATTCAGGAAGTTGCAGAGAATGTACTACTAATTCATCAAATAAAATCTTCTGCACTCTTTACATGTTGCGATGGATTACTCATACTTCCAAAACAAGGAAGAAATAAGCAGACAATTATCTTAGATTTGAATGTTGAGCCCGAAAACATTAAAATTATTTATGAAAGATTTTCCCCAATTTCTGACTATGTTTGTAGCCATACTCACTTAGATCATTCTGCTCATGTATATGCTTGGGAGGAATTAGGTGTTGAAATTTATGCTCCATTTCCAGAATATGATCACTTATTAGGACACGAAATTTTATTAGAAAAATTTGGTTTTCTAAAATATCTTTCTTTAGACACTGGAAAATCTTTTGTAGAGTATAATGGCTACAAAAAATGTCGGAGAGTAAAACCTTTTCAACCAGGAAGTACTCTTCAGTTTGAAAAATTTGTTGTAAATACCTTGCATTTAAGCGGGCATTCTTTTGGACATGTTGGTTTTTTCCTTCCTAAAGAAAAGATTTTTCACATAAGTTGTTTAGGATTTGATCAACCAAAGCCAGGTATAGACTCCTTTGGTCCTTGGTATGGTTTCGAAACTAATTCGCTCGAGCAATACGAAGAAGATATCCGGTCGGCTGAAGAATATTTTCTTGACAAGGCGAGATTCTTAACTTCAAGTCATTCGTATATCATAAAACATCCCGATATTACTCCATTTCAGTATATGAGAAGAAAAATAAGAGAAAATCAGAAAAAAGTGGATGAGGCTGTTGACTTAATTGAGAATTTACCTGACAACGAAGATGAATTAGTCAATATGTTACTTGAGTTAGACCTTTTCTTTCCAAAGCGAAAAATGAGAGGTTTTTTATTTGATATATATACATTATGGGAATCGTGGTTCATAAGAAACCATTTACGTAGAAATGAGCGCATTACATATTAAACTCTAGTTATCTTGTATTTCATCTGGTTCTAAAACCACTTTTAATGAATCTTTTGCTTCAGAGACTAAGTTAAATCCCTCCTGTGCCTTACTAAAAGGTAGACGGTGGGTAATGAGATCTATAACATTAATCCGTTTTGCTAATAACCAATTGTAAGCCATGTCGAGATCGATTGGTGCAGCTCCGTATGATGTCATGATTGTCACTTCGTTCCTCCAAAAATCGTTAATCGGTATTTCTATATTTACTCCTGGTCCTGGAACTGCAAAAAAAACAACCTTGCTACCAGGTCCAGCACATTGAATTGCTTGCTTGGCCGCGCTTACTGCTCCCGTACAAACAATAATTACATCGGGAAGCTTTTCGTCGTTAATATCTTTAATAATTGAAGAAATATCTGTATTTGCGTATAATACTGCCTCTGCTCCAAATTGTTTTGCCATTTTTATATGGTATTCGTTTACATCAGTAGTAATGACCTTATTTGCGCCCCTTATTTTAGCTAGCTGTAGGTGCAGCAATCCTGAAACCCCACTTCCTAAGATCAACACAGTCTGTCCTTTACTGACGTTTGCTAGCCTCTGAGCTCGACACACGCATCCTAAAGGTTCTATGAACACCCCTTCCTCGTATGAAATGTTATTGCTGAGGACATACACGCCCTTTTTTTCGATATTTACAGCAGGTATTCTAACATATTCTGCAAATCCTCCAGGATCGAAATTTGTATTGTGAAGCAATTCACAGGCTGTTTGATGGCCTTGACGACAATAATGACAATCAAAACAAGGTACATGATGTGAAACAAAAACCTTATCTCCAACTTTATAATCAGTTACATCTTTACCAACCTCGACAATATCTCCAGCGATTTCGTGCCCTAAAACCAAGTAAGGTACGCCTAGCTTTTTCATTTTTGTCAATCTATAATGTTCAAGAACATCAGATCCACAAATTCCTGATTTTTTCACCTTCACTAAGATTTCCTTGGAATATATTTGAGGTTTTAAGTCGTCGTCAAGCCTGACATCTTTATTGTTATAGTACTTAATTACTTTCAAATTCAAAAACCTGTTATTACATTTTTGGATAATAAAAATTAGTTGTTTTATTATTTATTCTTTTTTTTATCTAAAAAATGTTGTTTAGATTACTCAAGTTATTATACCCATAAATAGAAAAAAATAAAAAAACGATTCAAGGAATCTCGGTTACTTTGTAAGGTTTCTTTTCATTAGCGCCCTAAAGTTATCTTCTTCAAGATCCTTATCCATTGTTAATTCTTTATGCAAAAATCGTTCTAATGCTATCCGAATTGCTTCACTTCTGGAAGGATACACTCCTAAATCGTTTAAAATCTGAATTGCGTTTAAATATTTCTCGGGTAAATTTATTGTAATGATTTTCATAA
>JBHLMB010000452.1:0-700 GCA_048938565.1 Promethearchaeota archaeon
GAACAGAATCGACACTTACCCCAAAATACCCAAGCGATACAGTTATAAATGCCCAAAGTGCGAGCACTTGATAAAGAACATGAAATACTTGCTAACTCGAGAGATAGATCCCATAGAATATCACTGGAGATAAACGCGCGATTTTAACGGATTTGACATTAACCGATAATTAGAAGAAAAAATCAAAAAAAAAAAATTAAAAAGACGGAAACATGCTATCATCCTTGCCAGAGGAATCGTTACCCCATTCGTTATTGTGTTTGCGATAACATTGAAAAAAAACAAAACAAAAAGCGGATGCTCGCTAAACTCGCTTGCTAAAATCTGTGGTTTCGTTCAGAAATGCATCAGTTTGCACTACCTTTATATTTCATGCATAACTGTATATTGCGATTTTAAATTGTGAGATCCAATTAAAATCACATATAATCAAACAACATGAAAAAGGTTTTACAATGAGATTTTTAAACACGAATAAAATTAAGAAGTTCATAGTCGCCACCCTGATTCTCGCTTTTCTCATTCCTGCGTTTTCGAGTCCAATGGTTAGCGTTTCCGTTCCAGTAGAACCTCAAGCACCGATCCCGAAGCCTAGTACTTTTTCCATGGGGGCTCAAGTGCCCTTGGCCGATCCTCATCCGTTCAGGGTGAATTTTTACGATACGACCGTCTCCACGGAACCTAATTACCCTGACGGGTG
>JBHLMB010000452.1:800-3491 GCA_048938565.1 Promethearchaeota archaeon
CTTGAGATATTGTCCGCCGGGAGTATACATGGGTATTGACATGGCCACGGTAGAGGTCTTATTCTCTGAAACGCCTGTCGCATCCCCTCAAGTACCTTTGGCCGATCCTCATCCGTTCAGGGTGAATTTTTACGATACGACCGTCTCCACGGAACCTAATTACCCTGACGGGTGGGCACAGGCCGTTGACGGCAATATGAACCGTTATAACTATAAAGGTTTTATAATTCCAAATGTTCTAACCGTGGTTGACGAATATTACTTTCACGCGGCGCCAACCGAATATTGGAAACATCCTGTCGAGGATATTAAAATACGGATTTCGCTGAATGCTCATTTATGGAATAGGGACTTGGGCTTCTGCAGTATTAGCATAAAGAACTTTAACACTGACGAATGGGAAGTATTAAGGGCTAGAGTTGACACGCACGATTACAAACAAGTCTTACACGAGTTCGATAAGGACGATTTAGAGCATTCGGATAACTTATATTTCTACATCAACAGCGAGGAACAAGTAGAAATTCAAATCTACTCGGAAAATTACGGATGTTGGCAAGGCTTGAGATATTGTCCGCCGGGAGTATACATGGGTATTGACATGGCCACGGTAGAGGTCTTATTCTCTGAAACGCCTGACACATCCCCACCAGCGCTTTCCTTGATCGAGCCCTCAGGATCCATAAGCGGTACTTATACCATACAACCCTCTGTAAGAGACGACGAAACGGGAGTTTCCAAGGTAGAGTTTTACGAGGACGGCGCGTTAATGGGGACAGCCACCACTCCTGGATATTCCTTTCAATGGGACACCACGACCTCGACGGAAGGTTCTCACGAGGTAAAGGTCATTGCTTATAACCACGCAGGTTTGCCCCGGGAGATCTCTATGAAGGTAACGGTTGACAACGTGGCAGAAAAGATTGCTGCTTTTTTCTGGTCGACTGATGCAGTTACTGAATATGGCGATCCAGGATTCATCATGGGTTCTTATGTCACCTATATTCAAAGACAGGGATATAGGGTGTACAATTTCCCCGATACTACCGATTTTTACGCTGATTTCCACCAAGTAGCAGACGCCGAGGGGCCCAAGGATACGCTTTTTTTCTTCTTTAAAGGACACGGCGACTATATCGATGGAACAACAATGTCTTTTTCGGACACCTATTTAAGAGCGGGATATAGAAGCGTTATTTCGTCAATTGAATTCCGCGAATTGGTCTTGACACACATAGAAACCCCTCGTTTGGCCTTCTTGGTCGAATCGTGCTATTCTGGAGGGTGGGTCGATGATTTCAAGGATTTACCCTACCTTGCAATGTCAAGTACGGATTGTTATCACCCTAGCGTTGCAACAGATGTAATCTTGAATTTTATTATATTTGTGATTTATATAACAACCTTTTCGTTTATGGGGCAATTTTTCGAGGGAATGATATTGGGTGTTGACGCTAGAACTTGTTTTGCTTACGCATCCCAATCCTACGAGAACCAGAATCCTCAAATGTCCGACAATTCTCCGTATGATTTCTTTTGAAACGGTTAAACTCGCAAAAATACTTAAATCTTTCATTTTTTTTTTAATATTTTCTTTCTTTATATCCAACGAAATGATAATTAAAGTCATTATCAGACAAGATTTCCTCTCTTGTCAAGTATCATCATTAGTAGAAGAAATTCTGGCGGACAACTTGTAAACGAGCGTTTACGAATATATAAATATTTATTAATGATTTAAATGTCGAATCTTTGAGTCGTCAGAAAGAATTGGATTACAAGCAGGATCAAGCAATTGAACTTCACATAGATTCAATCTATAAACAACGAAATGGAAAATTTGGGCGTGTGAGTTTATCGGAAATCAGAAAATTAAGCGCGTGATCTGAGAAAATATCGAAATTAAAATCTACCAATTTTCTTGTTGTCATTATATTATTGTCTCATAAATGGTAATTGATTTCTTCTTGCTTTTGCTTGGCACGATCCATGTTTTTAATCGTCGCTTCTGTTAGTCGTTTCATGATTTCGGGAGAGGACTTGATCACATCAAATAGAAAACCAAAAATGTCCTATTCGTTTTTAGACCGTTCTAACCGTTCAATCCTCCGTTCAAGATCGTCTAATTTTTCAAGTATATTTTTGTTTGATATTATTGTAAATTTTATGTTTATTATGATTATAAACCAATACTTATAAAACTAAGAGGGCGCTATGAAACATAAAGTGCATCGTTCCCGCTACTTCTCGCTCGATTTTCGATTTCAAAAAGTCCTAAAAAGTTATAGAAATTGCGTCCTCTAGCAATGGATCGGTGTTCTCTGAATAAAATTTTCGATGACACTTGAAAAATTCGTTTATTTTTAACGCGCTATTTAACTCGTAACATTCCATACCTTCGTGAGTTCCTCTTATTAGAATGTTCTGGCGACATAAATCGTCAACTTCGCACGATAAAATCGGGTAAAAACAACCATACCGATGAATTATTTCTTATAGGAGAAATTATTCACTCCGGATTGTTGAAGAATTGAAACATATTTCTGAAGGTTGGTTTTACCCGTGAGAATTTCTATAAACTCGCGGATTAATAAATCTTAATGTATAAAAATCTTCAACTCAGTTGATTTTTTTTGGTTTAAGTTATTTCATTTAGTATGCTGATAAAAGTGCTAATCTTGAATCGTAAAG
>JBHLMB010000453.1:0-3486 GCA_048938565.1 Promethearchaeota archaeon
GTCCTAAAATATATAAATTCACACATCTTCATTTAAGGATTTATAACAAAACCACCAAGCATATCTACGTAATTCAATAGGGGTGTCTTCTATAGCTTGTTCGTTTTCTGCTGGGAATAATACTACTCTATTTTTGATTAAATCGTTATCGGGCCAGTTAGCAGGTGCCATTGCATCTTGTTCTTCGGCAGTTTTCAATGCTTCCACAATTCTTATAATTTCATTGACATTTCTTCCGATTTGTCTTGGATAATCTAGTATTGCTTTGATTATACCTTTGGGATTTACAATGATTGTTTTTCTAATACCAATTATTTTTCTTGCACGAGAGGGTATACCTAGAATTTTGTATATCTCGTGATTTCCTGCTATAATCGGAAAGAAGAGAGATGTTTCCATTTCTTCCTTGAACCATTGCATCCATTTTAAATGTGAATAAATACCATCAAGTGACATTCCAACGAGGTGGCAATTAAGGTTTGTTAACTGATCTTTATGCTTAGAAAAAGTTATAAACTCAGTTGCACTTACGGGAGTGAAATCTCCAGGATAAATAAATAATATAAACCATTTCCTCTTATATTCATGAGGTAATTTTATATCTCCCTGTGTAGTTTTTACTTCTATTTCAGGAAATTCGCTTTCAATAAATATTTCTTTTTTTTTTTCAATTTTAGTCAAATCATCTCACTTTTTTTTTTAATTCAAATTAATTAATTAATTAAATTCATCAAGTACAAAGGATTATAGATTTAATTAGATCTTCTATATTGGAGTAAATAATTCAAATCATCAAAGGAGTTTAACTCTAACCAATAATTGCTTAGAAGCTTCTAAAAGCTCAATTTTAGGCAAATCTTGGACTTTTAAAATGATGTCAAGTTGATTTTTAATAGATTTCCAATGAATATTTGATTGTCGGGAAATATCGCTTATTGTATGTAGTTTATTATCTTGTAATACTTCAAATATTTTGGCGATAATTTCCAAAGCGGTTTTTCTTGTTGGTTTGATGTTTTTTTCATTATTGGACACAATTCACCTTTTTTAAGTCTAATTATTTTTTAATTAACTTTAATATATATTTATGCATTATAGTATATAAATATATCTTTTAATCAACTATTTTTCAATTATTTTATAGATATATCTATTTTTATTAGTATAGTACTTATATGGATAAGAACGAATTTTTTTTATTACAATAGATTATTTTAATTATGGAAAATAATTCACTAAAAAAAGAGACTTATGGAGATAATTTCCAACAAAAAACTAAATACATTAGAGGAAATTTGCCTCATCATTTAAATTGGTCCAACAAGCCAGATACTTATAAAAAATACGATAATGCGATATTTCGAATAAAACTTCCTAAACCAGAAATAACTTCAGGAATTGATTTTTGGAGAACTATATTAAATCGACACTCCTCAAGATCTTTTACAAATAATCCAATTACTATCAATCAATTTAGCTCTTTATTATTTGGAATGTGTGGCTTGACAAGAAGGTATCGTAAATTTGCTTTTAGAACTACTCCTTCGGCTGGAGGATTATATCCCATTGAAGTATATCCAGTTGTAAACAATATGGAGGTCCTTAAAAAAGGAGTGTATCATTACGACATTAAAAATCATCAACTCGAATGTATTAAAGAAGGGAATTATCAAAACCAAATATTCAATGCTTGCCTAGGTCAGAAAATGGTCTTTGATTCCAGTGTTAACTTCATATGGACCGCTATAATAGAACGTTCAAGATGGAAGTATCTCCAAAGATGTTATCGATATATCTATTTGGATTGTGGACATATCGGACAAAACTTCTATCTAGTTGCTGAAGCCTTAGGCTTGGGAGCTTGTACGATAGGGGCTGTTTTCGACGATGAATTAAACGAGATCCTCGATATCGATGGCTTGGAAGAGACTGCCATTTATGTTGGTGTTGTAGGGAATATTTAGTAAAGCCCTACAGAAAAAGAGTATAAGTTTGAAATTTGATTCATTATTCGTATATTACCAAGGTGGTACGATATTGAGTGAATAGCTTTAAATTCAAGATGATTAGCACACCAGAGGTATTAATACCACCTGGTTTATTCAGTAATATAATATATAAAAAAATTATTGCATAGCATAACATTGAGTGAATATATGAAGTCTACGACGATTAAAGCACCATAGATGCATATACTGCTTGGTAAATAAAATTTTAGACCATACTAATTATCATAAAGCATTCAATAGATATCGCTCTAGATTTTAGTATAAGTGAAATATTATTCAATTTAGGCGATTCCGAAGATGTTAATAAATGTCTTGCTTTTTTAAAGAATAAAATTTACCATTTATAAAACGGCATTATAAAAGTTGCCATTCTTATAAAAAACTTAATTAAGATTCTTTTTAGAGGTTGACTGTAGAAAACGATTCTTTATCTCAATAGGGGAAAGTGAGATATTTTTAACTGGAGAGTTTCCCGGTTCTGCTTTTATTAATATGAAACGAGTATTCTCTCCGCGCTCCTCCAATATTGGAATGATATCCTTTTTTTTATTAATTGACACAATCGATTTAAAACCTGCGCCCTTAGCAATAATATCCAAGCGCGTGTTTTTACTCGTATGGGTTTTTTGTCCCCCTGTTGATCCGTAAACTCCATTATCGATGACAAGTAAGGTTAAATTCGTGAGACCTGAATTTGCGATCGTGCTCAAGCTTCCGAGATTCATGAGAAGAGCACCGTCCCCATCGATGCACCATATTTCCTTATCGGGTCTTGCCACTGCCAAGCCTAAAGCAATTGACGAGGCAAGGCCCATCGATCCCATCATATAAAAATTTTCCTCCCTATCTTTTACATCGAATAATTCTTTTGAAGGGACGCCAAGGTTGCAAACCACCAATTCGTCTTTAAGGGTATTTGCAATCTCTTTAATAACATCATATCGTTTCATTTTAAAGGCCCCCATAATGTTCTTTTTAATAGTATTCCAAAAGGTTTTCGTTTATTTTGACTTATTTTTACAGCATTAGAAATTAATTCCATTTTTTCCATTGAATCAACGATAAAACATTCCACACCAATGCATTTGAGTAGATCAAGCGTCACTTCTCCCATTGGAATTTGAGCTGCTATTTTTTCTCCTTCTGCACCTCTATGGCTTATGAAAAATACCACGGGAATCTCGTATAATTGAAGAAGTGATTTAATTGCGTTTATGGAGTTTCCTAATCCTGAATTTTGCATTAAAATAGCGGGAGTTTTCCCCCCAAGAAATGCCCCTGCTGCGATACCAACTCCTTCTTCTTCGCGAGTTACTGGAAGATGTTGTATTTCTTTTTTCAATTCAATAATATCCAACAAACCCTTGAGCATTGCACACGGTACTGAAAGAATAAGGTTTATTCCAGACGATTTTATGATATCGTATAATTTTTCATCGATTTTTTGAGATCCCACTTTTCTTTTACACCAGTTGGT
>JBHLMB010000454.1:0-3486 GCA_048938565.1 Promethearchaeota archaeon
GAATCCAAGGTAGGATAGAGTGTTTGGATTGACGCCGTGTCTAATTAAGAAGTTCACGGGGCCATTGGCAAGTTTCTCGACAAAACCGTTTTGATGCTCTCTTTTTTTAGATAGGGTATTTGAATCGTTCAATTTAATGAGTCCTCTCTAAAAGCAAGTCGATAAAAGTAATAAAATAGAAAGTTCTAGCTAATAAAAAATTTATTTTTTCTAATCCAGATGAAAATGAATTAGTCGAATGATTGAACTAGCTAAATAGGATTTGGCACCAAAGCTCAAGGATGGGAATTTAAACCTCCGCAAGTCTTCTGAAGTAATGAAGTCCCCAACTTGGTTGCCAATAATAAAAGCCACATTATTTAAGGCATTTTTATGGATATGTTTGGAAAAATCCTTTCCATTCTCTTCCAAGATATAAAAATCATGTTTTTTTCCCAATAAATACTCAATGGCGTCAATAATATCCATTTTTGTTTTTATCACTGAATTTAGAACACTCGAGTCCGGCATAACACCTTGGATGAGTTCTGCAAACTGCTGTGTCAGTCTCAACTCATTTTTTGGAAAAGTCTGATAATCCAACTTGTTTGTATCGAATATGTATGTTCCATAATTATTTAGAAAAGTCCATATTTGTGTATTTTCTTCGAAACTCCCATTCTTAATTAAAGCCGCCAGGATACACCTAGAAATAACATCTAACCTTCCTGAAGATCCTAAAGGATCTTTTATCGTGTAATTTTTCAGATTTATCGTTTCAGATTTAATAAAAAAAATTTTCTTCATACTATTCAATTAATGGACTCGGTATAATTTTTATTTTACTTAAAACAACTATGATCAATAACTAACGCAGAATTGATAATATGGGTGATATCTCTGTTATAAAAGTAAATCGTTTAAAAAAGCTATACAGTGGAAATATCTTATGGGGCTATATTCATAACAATATTAGTTGCTCAAGCCTTTACTGATAGTAGGGAAGCAGGCTTGCTAAAAAGAATTAATATTACTCCTCTTTCTTCAAGCGAATTAATCGGGAGTCAATCAATCGTAAATACTATGATTTCGATGGTTCAAGTATCGCGTATCGTTATGCTTTCGTTTCTCTTAGGATTTCGTCCTCAAACGAGTGTTGATGGTATGATAATATTGTTCATTGCAATGGGCTTTCTTTCGGTATGTTCGGTAGGTTTTGGCTTGATAATAGTTTCAGTTTCTAAAAACGCAGGAACTGCAATGGGTATTTCTCTTTTCTTCATTCTACCTCAATTGTTTTTTGGTACTTTTATTCCATTAAACAATACTATTAGAATGATAGGGATTTGGATCGATATAGCGATTGTTTCCTTAATGGGTCTTATAATCTTCTTGATTGGAATTCAAGTGTTTAAAAAATACGGAAACGATTGAAGCTAATTTTGGAGTTTTACTAATCAGAAAAAATTTTATAGTAACATTTTCTCTATTTTTTTATTCAAAAAGAGAAAGAAAATCAGATTTTAATATGCACTTAGTACTCTTGTATTTTGATAGAATTAAAGGTCCAAACATTTATCTTTCATTTCCAGAAGTTCAGTTAGAACAAGACATCATTAATAAGCTTATGAAATTTTTTGATCTCGACATCAACGAAACATTTTTCGAAATCGTTTTGATCAATCGCAAGCGAAGAATATTAAACCTTTATTTCGAAATACCCTCAGAATGGGCGAGGGGAAAAGTTGAAATGGCTATGCTCTCTCTTATCATGAAGATAGAATACGATTCTCGCTTGACATGGTCTTTTTTAATAGACGCTTCGCATAAAATCATTTCTACCCCTAATATCTACAAGGCGTTCTACAAATACGATGATTTTCGTGAGAACGACATAGAAATTGATGTGAGTTACGAAACAATAAAAAACATACTATTTGAGTGTTTAGGAGGGCTTATTAAACGAATGGAACGAAAAAGCTAATCTTTAATTAGATGTCGGGATATCTATATCTTGGGAAAACGATGACGAAATATTTGCATTATCGAGGACTTTTAGGATGCTAAGATGAGTAAAAGTGCAAAAAAATGCATACATTCAGAGTTTCAATAGTCAACAATTATCCTGCATGAATAAATGGGCTCTTTACCAAGCAACGGAAAATCCAACGCAATGAGGTTTGAGTCAGTATCCCTAAGTGCAGATATGATTATTGCCCAAAAGGCACATACATTAATGCCTGACACGAGAGAACGTTTTTGATGTTAAGGTATTTCCTTTAAGTGAAAAAATCGTGTTAGTGTTTCAGGCTACAATATGTGCTGATTTAAATTGCGCTCCAAATAAAGCTTTTTTCAATTAATAAGTAGGATCAGTGGATAATAATTCCTTTAGGTTCTGATCGGAACTTCTTTGATCGTCTTTTAAGTATGAATAAAGAATTTTCGCGATTTGTGGGGTCCATTTTTTCATAATAGCTCGTATAAATCCGATTTGAACATAAGGATCAGTGGCAATGCATAAGACTCCACTTCCAACCTTGGCCGAAAAGATCATGCCGTCTTTGTATTCCGTGATTTGTATACAAATACCTCCATACCCTAGGATATGTCCTTGCTCCTCCCCTGCTACGAATACAGCACCCCCAATTGCTCCTATTTTCTCTACAGAAGTCTCATTATCTATAAAATGGAACTTTGATTCGCTTATTATCGTTATACCCGTCTCATCGATGATGAGCGCGTGTTTTAAACCCGCCGTGCTATTGATGATTGTATTGAGAATCCTTTTTAGAATTTGTTCATCTTGGGTATATCTCACAACCATCACGCTTGATTTTATTATATTTAAGGTATTTATTGCTCTTTTTCCCTAGGGAATACAAACATAATCTTATACTATTAGCATATAAAAATACATTCAAATAAATTTAGCCATATTACGGGAATGTTATTATCAGTGGAATAAACATTTTTTAGATTTTTTAAAGATAAAAATAACAAATAGTACTATAATATAGATAATATCATTCAATTTTATTGTTAAAAAAGCGTTTGAAGGGATATTAACTTATCAAGTTTTTTATATCGATTAAATAACTTATTAGTATTAATTTTTTTAAGTAATAACATTAATTTAATCGTTTTTTCACTATCAAGGTCTCTAGTAATAGCAATGTAGTTTGGATCTTGGAATTTAATTTTTTTTTCAGCAATTGCTAATAAAGCTAACTCGTTTTCTTTAATAGCGTGGTTGTTAATTTTAGGGATTCGTGATGATATAATAAAACCGTCTTTATCGCATATGATCCCGGCATAGAAATTTTCTGAGAGTTTTTTTGAAATGTTGTATAGAAAATATTCGACTTCGCTTTCGCTTATCAATTCAACCATCTTTTCCACTTTCGTGCAAAATCTCTTGGAGAAAGGATCGTTTACATGATTGGCAGCTACCAGGAGGCGACCCCCCGCGGTGGGTTCGGTGACCCGACCAACCAGAACGTGGAA